>JAICLM010000025.1 GCA_025927435.1 Thermoleophilia bacterium
AGGCCGAGTAGCGCCGTACCGAGGATGAGCAGGGCGGGAACGAGGAGCTCGGGTGCCCTGCGAACCACGTTCATACGCGCTCCACCGCGGAGCCGCCGCGGGTGAAGAGACCGTCGGGACGGACGAGCAGGACGATGATCACCATCGCGAAGAGGAGGCTCGGCAGGTACTGGCTCTGGTTGGCGGGCAGCATCCCGCCGAGGATCCCATTCGCGAAGCCGATCGAGAACCCGCCGAGCGTGGCGGGCACGGGGCGGGTCAGGCCGCCGAGCACGACGCCGGCGAGCACGAGAATCGTGTCCTGCGTGCCGAAGGCCGGGACGACCGTGAGCTCCTGGACGCTCAGCATCACGGCGGACACCGCCGCGAACAGTCCCGAGATGATCACGGCTCCCGAGATCACCCGGTTGGCACGAACGCCGAGCAGCCGAGCCGTCCGGAAGTCCATCGCTGCGGCGCGCATGTGCAGCCCCAGCGGCGTCCGAGTCAGCAGAAGCTGCAGGATCAAGAGGCAGCCGGCCGCGGTTACGACCGAGATCACGGCGATCTTCTTGATGAAGACGCCGCCGATGTCCCAGGGCGCGTTGAGAATCGCCAGGGCTCCCGCGCTCTTCCCCAACGGGCCGAAGGCCAGAAGGGCGATGTTCTGCAGGAGGAAGGCGACCGCGAAGGTGGCCACGAGCATCACCGCCGGCGAGTGTCCTCGCAGGGGCCGGAAGACGAGCCAGTCCATCAATACGGAGAGCGCGAGCACGACCCCGAAGCAGAAGAGGATCGCGGCCCAGTTCGGGAAGCCCCACTGCGAGCCGAACGCGAGCGCAAAACCCCCGGCCATGATCAGCTGCCCGTAGGCGAAGTTGACGAGACGCAGGACGCCGAAGACGAGGCCGATCCCCACCGCCATGAGTGCGTAGACGCCGCCCAGGGCGAGCCCGCTCGCAAACGTCGGCCACGTCAGATTGAGAAACGCCAGGATCATGCGAGGTAGGCGGCAACGAGCCGGTCGGTGTCACCTGCGTCCTGCGGGCCGAGCGTGAGGCGAAGCTCGCCGTTTGCGAGCACATGCGAGCGGTCGGCGAGGGCCACCGTCCGCTGGGCCCGCTGTTCGACGAGGAGTACGGCGAGGCCGGCGTGCCTGATCTTCGCCAGCGCCTCGAAGACGACGTCGACGATCTTCGGCGCCAACCCGAGCGAGGGCTCGTCGAGGAGAAGGTAGTCGGGTTCCGAGACGAGCGCGCGTCCGATCGCCAGCTGCTGCTGCTGGCCGCCCGAGAGCACGCCGGCCTGGCGCGATCGAAACTCGCCGAGCACCGGGAAGAGGTCATAGGCGCGGTCGAGTCCGTGGCCGTTCCGCCTCGCTCTGCGGGCGGCGAGTCCGAGGCGCAGGTTCTCGTCGACCGTGAGCTCGCCGAAGATGCGACGCCCTTCGGGCACGAGGGCCACTCCGCGCCGCGCCACGTCTTCGGGCCGTCGGCCGATCAGCGATCTGCCGTCGAGCCGCACGTCGCCTCCGGTAACCGGCGCAGCACCCATGATCGCGTGCAGTGTCGACGACTTCCCGGCGCCGTTGGGGCCGATCAGACCGACGATCTCGCCCGGCTTCACCTCGAGAGACAGCTTGCGCACAGCCTCCACGGCGCCGTAGCGGACCGAGAGGTTCTCGACCGCCAGCGCGGTCATTCGAGGTCCTCCGCAGCGCTCTCACCGAGGTAGGCAGCGGCCACGCCGAGGTGGGCGCGGATCTCGCCCGGCGTTCCTTCCGCCAGGGTGGCCCCCTGGTCGAGGACGTGGATGCGCTCGCAGACCTCGAGCACGAGGGCGACGTTGTGGTCGACGAGCAGGACTCCGGCGCCGCGGTCGCGGATCACGCTGACCGCCGTCGCGAATCGCGGCACCTCGGCCTCCGGAAGTCCCGCAGCGGGTTCGTCCATGAGCACGAAGCGCGGCTCGGCCGCCAGCGCCCGGGCGACACCGAGCCGGCGCTCGTCGCCGTGGGCGAGTGAGGCCGCAGGCTGGTCGGCGTACGGAGAGAGGGCGAGCAGGTCGAGCAGCTCGTCGGCCCGCCTCGCGGCGGCTCGCTGCGAGGCGCCGACGCCGAGTGCCGCGACCTCGACGTTCTCGCGCACCGAGAGGCCGCCGAACGCGTGACTGTGCTGGAACGTCCGCGCGAGTCCAAGTCGCCCGCGCCGGTATGCCGCCCATCTGGTCACGTCGCGATCCTCGAGCAACACGCGACCGTGCGTCGGACGATCGAAGCCGCTGAGGATGTTGACGAGCGTCGACTTGCCGGCTCCGTTCGGTCCGATCAGGCCGACGACCTCGCCCTGCCCCAGCTCGAGCGAGACGTCGCGGAGCGCCTGGACACCTGCGAACGAGCGCGAGACGGAGGAGGCCCGGAGCGAACCTCCGGGCCTCCCAGTCCGCTGTTCGACCGCCGCCAAGCCCCTACGAGTCCGGGCTGTTCGGGACCTTCTTCGCGACGATCGTTCCCTTCGCGATCGGCTTGTTGTTGTTGATCTCGACCACGCGGTACTCCCGCCCGAAGACCGTATGCAGCTTCTTCGAGAAGCTCACCTTGCCCGAGAGCGTCGGCACCTTGTGGAACTTCTGCATCACCGCGGCGAGCTTCGAGCCCTTGAGCGAACCGTGCGCCCGCTTGATCGCCGTGACGAGCCCGTCGATCGCAGTCGGGCCGGTGACGAAGCCGCCGGTTGCGGCGTTGACCGGACCGATCTTCTTCGCCAACGAATTGACGGCCTTGCTCGGATCGTGGCCGAACGCATTCGCGTAGGTCACGTACCAGTAGTTCGTGACCTTCGGGCCGCTGGTGGGCAGCCAGTATGTCCCGTCCCCCGCCCACGAGTTGAGCACCGGAGTCTTGACGCCGGCCGTCCGCAGGTCGGTGATGAACGGGAGCTGAGCGCCGTAGGAGCCCGAGGTCACCGTGACGATCACCTTGGCGGGATGCTGCGCGATGTTGCTCGCAGCGTTGTGGAAGTTCGTCGACCCGTGCTGGAGCGCCGGATCCTGGTACGAGGTCTCGTAGTTGATCTTCCCGCCGAGCTGCTCGAAGCGCGCCTTGAACGCCGAGACGACGGCCTTGAAGTACACGATCACCGTGTCCTTCGCGAGGTCGGCGGTCTTCCAGCCGTGCTTCCACGCGAGCTCCGCCATCGCCGAGCCCTCGTCCTGCGCGACGTTGCCGAAGCTGAACGCGAGCTTGCCCGCCTTGCCGAACCGCTTCGGCCCCATCTGATCGGTGCCGATGCACGGCGCGATCGTGAGCAGGTGATGCTTGAGCGACTCCTGTACCACGGGAGCGGCCAGATCGACGTCACAGGTCGTGAAGATCACCTTCGCGTGCTCGGCGATCAGCTTGTCGGCGCACGTCTTGGACGTAGTCGGGTCGTCGCCCTGCGTCTTGCAGGTCTTGATCACGATCTTGCGCCCACGCACGCCGCCCTTCTTGTTGATCTTGGCGGCCTCGATCCTCGCCGCCGCGAGTGCCGGCGTGTCGAACGGCTGCATCGGTCCCTTGTTGTCGTATGCCCAGCCGATGACGATCGGCTTCTTGGCCGCCGACGAGCCTGTACGAGCCGCCGCTGCCGCGACGAAGACGAGCGCCGCAGCGGCAACGACCACGAGCGCCCAGCGCGCCCGGTTGCCTACCCTCATGTTTCTCCTCTCCGGCCCGCGGCCTCCGCCGGGACCCTCCTTTTCGACCAGCAGTTGATGAAGGCCTGGCGACCCCGGCGCGCGAATTCGGCGGCGTCGAGATCCCAGAGCGAGTCGGGATACGCGTTGCCGAACGCGCCGTTGTCGGAGAAGATCTCGAGGTCGTAGAAGCCCTCCCAGCCCACGTCTTCTAAGACGCCGAGGAGCGCAGGTAAGTCTGCGACTCCGTCACCCGGCAGCACGCGATCGGCCCAGCCGCGGGTGGGCTCCCGCCGGTCGTTCACGTGCACGCCGGCGATGAGGTGCGCGTAGCGCGGGATCTCGTCGAGGACACCCTGCGTGTTCCACAGGTGCCAGACGTCGAACTGGATTCCGACCGCGTCGCTCCCGACCTCCTCGACGAATTCGGCGGCATCGCCGAGCGTGTTCAGGATCGACCAGCTCTCGATCCCCTCCAGCTGGAACGGCTCGACGGCCAGCCGCAACCCGAGCCGCTCGGCCTCCCGCGCGACCTCGCGCACGCCCCGGACCGCGGTCTCGCGGTCGCCCGGGCCGGTGAAGCAGACGACAGCCGCGGGCTCGTACGCGGCGAGCACCTCCAGCGACCGCCGCAGCGCGTCGACGCGCTCGCGCACGGTGTCCGGCCCCGGGAGCAGCGACAACGGGTGCACCGACGGAACCGCGGGAACAGCGGTCGCAGAACCCAGGCCGCTCGCCCGGAACTCCTCGAGTGAGCCGTCATCGAGCTTGAGCTCCCAGATCCCGATCCCGTCGACGCCGGCATCCGCGTACGCGCGCACGTCGTCGCCGAAGCTCGCGGCGAGCGTGCTCACCTGCGAGATCGAGAACCGTGGCTGCTGCTGCGCGTCCCTCGACACCCGGAGCCGTGATCGTGTCACGCGTTTGACATCTGATCAAGTGTGGTTCACGCTCGGTCCTCGTGGAATCGACGCTCACGCACGGCGGCGCCGCGCTGCGCCACCGGACGATGGCCGAGGCTGCGCTCGAGCAGCTTCGCGAAGCGATCATCCTCGGCGAGCTGCCGCCCGGCACTCCGCTGCGGCTCGAGGATCTCGCCCGCTCCCTCGGGATGAGCATCTCGCCGATCCGCGAGGCGGTGCGGCAGCTCGAGGCACTGGGCCTGGCCGAGCACGTCCCGCACCACGGGGCCAAGGTGACCGGGCTCGACGTGGAGGAGCTGCGCGAGCTGTTCTCGGTTCGGCTCGCGCTCGAGACCCTCGCGCTGCGGCGCGCGTCCGAGTTCTTCGACGCCGGGGACGAGGAAGCCGCGCGCGGGCACCTCGCCGCTCTCGACGCCGCGCGGGCGAGCAGCGACACCCGGGCTGCGGTGCGAACGCACACGGCTTTCCACTTCACCCTCTACGAGGCGGCGCGCTCGAGCTGGTTGCTGCGGCTGATCCGTCCGGCCTGGGACAGCTGCGAGCGTTACCGGCCCGTGCTGCTCGGCTCACAGGGCGAGCTGCAGGACCGGCACGAGCAGCTGGATGCAGAGCTGCTTGCCGCCTGTGTGGCCCACGACGCGGATCGCACCGGAGAGGCCTTCCGCGCCCACCTGGAGCTCGCGACGAGCATCTTCTCGGTCGAGCTGGCCGGCCGCGGAATCTTCGCGTTCTGAGGAAGCGAAAGGAGAGATATGGCAACCACGTCGGAACCGTCCACAGGGCAGTCGGCTCGGGAGCTCGTGCCGTTCCGCGTCCGCACCGCGGACGGCCGAGAGGTCGAGCTCGAGTATTCGTCGCCGAGACCCGCGGAGAGCCACGACGAGCCCGCCGTCCTCGAGGCGCTGCCGTGGTTCGAGCCGGGCAAGCCGCTCCGCAACTACATGCTCCACGAGAGCGACTTCTACGACGAGGTCGAACAGGTCTGGGGACGCCGCTGGGGCGCCGAGGGAATCGGGACGCTGCGTGAGGTTCTCGTCTCGCGCCCGACGGAGAACGAGACGCGGCCGGAGTACGCGGAGGAGTGGCAGTTCTACTACTCGTCGGCCGGCGGCAACGCCGACCTCGGTCGGCTGCAGGCGCAGTTCGACGAGTACTACCAGGTGCTCGCCGACCACGGTGTCCGCGTCAACTACATCGAGCCGCCGGTGCCGGCGATCGGCGCGTACGGCTGGATCAAGAACCTCGTCACGCTCGCGGGCGGCGGTCTCGTCGTCCACGGCGGGGCGATCGTCCACCGCTACGGGCTCGGCTCCTGGCAGAAGGGCCGCGAGGTGATCTGGCAGCAGGTGCTGGCGGCGCTGCAGGTGCCCGTCTACCACACGATCCACGGCACCGGCGTCTGCGAGCCGGGCGCGGGGCGGTGGCTCGACGAGCGGACGTTCGCCTTCAACGAGTCGGTCGTGGCGAACGAGGAGGGGCTCCGCCAGCTCGAGTTCGTGCTGTCGACCCTCGGCGTCGAGCTGATCGTCGCCCACAGCCCCGGCTGGTACGACTCCACCGGCCACGGCAACATCGGCACGTCCCACATGGACATGGTCATGCTGACCGTCGACCACGGCAAGGTGCTGCTGGCCCCGCACCTCGTCAACTACGGCTTCGTACGCGAACTGATCCGGCGCGGCTACGAGATCATCGAGGTGCCTGTCGAGGAGTACTGGGATCTCGCGCTCAACGGCGTGACCCTCTCTCCGGGACGAGTGGTGATGAACGCAGGCTCGCCGACCGTGGTTCGCGCGCTCGAGAAGCACGGCGTCGAGGTGATCCAGGTCGACTTCTCGGAAAGCCACAAGTTCGCGATCGCCGGGCTGCACTGCGCGACGCTCGAGCTCGTACGCGATCGGCCGGACTAGCGCTGGACGAGCGCGCGGGCGCGTGCGACCGCGCGCTGCGTGAGCGGAGGCTCGAGCAGCTTCCGCGCGACGATCATCCCCGACCCGGCCCCGAGGCCCGGCCCCGGCCAGGTGCTCGCGCCGATCTGCCACAGCCGCTCGACCGGCGTCGTGTGCCCCGGGCTGCTCCCGAACGGCCGCCAGAGGAAGTTCTGGTCGAGGGCAAGCGAGCCGCCGTACGGATCGCCGTGCCGGAGGTTGACGTTCGCCCGCTGCAGGTCGTGCGGGCCGAGCGCCACTCGTTTCAGGATCGAGGACTCGAGGTTCGGGATGTGGCGCGCCAGCCGCGCCTGGATCCGGTCGGCGTAGCGCTCCCGCAGCTCGTCCGTCCAGCCGCCGTTTCCTGCGTCGAGCTCGCCGGCCGCGTCGCCCTTGATGTGCCACGGCAGCTCCTGGAGCTGGATCCAGAGCAGGCCTCGACCCTCGGGCGCGCGCGACGGATCGAGCGTGAGCGGCTGGCCGACGACGATGGTCGCCTCCGCCGGCAGGAGCCCCCGCTCGGCCTCGTTCACGGCGCGCGAGACTCCGTCGAGACCCGGTGTGACATGGACGATCGCCGTCCCGGCCAGCCGCTCGTCGCCATCCCAGCGCGGCGGCTCCGACAGCGCATAGTGGATCTGCATCTCCGAGCGGCCGTAGCGGAAGCGCCGGGCCCCTTCCACAACCGGCGAGGCCACGTCCGCGTCGGCCAGGAGGCGCTCGTGGAGCTGGGTCGGCGTCACGTTCGCGACGACCGCGCGCTCCGCCTCGATCGTCTCGCCGTCGGTGAGCCGCACGCCGACCGCCCGGCCGGAGCGGACGAGAACGCGCTCGACGTCCCGGTCGGTCTCGCAGACGCCACCGTGGTCGCGGATCAGCCGCACGAGGGCGTCGGCGAGCTTCGCGCCGCCTCCGCGCGGCACCGGCATCCCGCCCTCCTGCGCGGCTACGGCGATCACCTGGGTCATGAAGCCGGACGCAGCCTGGTCGGGGCCGAGCCCGGTGTGCAGCACCCAGGGTGCGAGAACGCCGTGCGCGCGCTCAGAGGCGAACGTCGTCTCGAGCCAGGCGCGGCTCGACTGCAACACCTCGCCGAGGAAGGCGAGGCCGCCCGCGCGACCCAGGCGCCGCACGGCCTTCGCGGCGAGCGCGAATCCTGCGGGCGACCACAGCTCGGTGCCGAGGACGCCGAACGCGAGGTCGGCAGTGGGGAAGAAGCGCTCGAGAACTCCAGGCCACTCCGGTCCGAGCTCGTCCACGTTCGCGTCCGCCGTGCGCAGGAGAAATGCGGAGCCGCCGTCGGGGAACGCCGTCGCAGTCGGCAGCTCGGTGTTGAGGTACTCGAGCCCGCGCCTCGCGAGCTCGTCACCGAGCTCCGCATGTGCGGCGCCGCCGACCCAGAGGGGGTGCCAGGCGCTGAACGTGTCGTGGAGGAACTCCGGCTCGGTCAGCTCCTCGGTCTTGATCGCCCCGCCGAGCCAGTCGTTGCGCTCGAGCACGCACACCCGCCAGTCGGCGCGCGCGAGCAGCGCCGCGCAGGCGAGCGAGTTGACCCCGCTGCCGACGACGATCGCGTCGTACTCAGCCACCGGCGAGCTCCCGCAGCTCGTCGTCGGTGACGAGACCGCGCTTGCGCGTTCCCAGCTCCTTCACCTGCGCGAGCAGCGTCGGCCACCGCTCTTCGGGGACGTCGAGACCGAGCTCTTCGACCTTGATCCGGATCGAGTCGAGCCCGCTCTTCTTGCCGAGCACGATCGCCCGCTCTGCGCCGACGAGCTCGGAGGAGTACGGCTCGATGGAGGGCGGGTCGTGGAACTGCGAGGCGACCGCTCCCGACTCGCGCCGGAACAGCGTCTCGCCCGTCAGCGGCTTCCACGGCGCGAGCCCGTACCCCGAGAGCTCCTGGATGCGCGCGGCGGTCTCGCGGACCCGGTCGAAGCGGAGGCCCGTCTCGACGCCGTAGAGCGCGCGCAGCGCGATGGCGATCTCACCGAGATCGGCGTTACCGGCGCGCTCGCCCATCCCGTTGATCGTGCCGTGGATCCAGGCGGCGCCGGCGCGCACGGCCGCGACTGCGGAAGCCGTCGCGAGGCCGAAGTCGTCGTGGCCGTGGAAGTGGACCGGCACGCCGTCGACGTACTGGAGCGTCGCGCCGACCAGATCCGCGACGGCTTCCGGCGACGCGATCCCCAGCGTGTCGACGACCGCGACCTCCTTCGCACCCGCCTCGACCGCGGTCTCGTAGACCTGCCGGTAGAAGTCGGCCTCCGCGCGCGTCGAGTCGACGCCGAAGAACGCAGCGCGGATCCCGTGCTCGTCCGCGAACCGCATCGCGCTCGCGATGCGCTCGAGCATCTTCCCGCGCGAGACGCCGATCGCATCGAGCTTGAGGTCGGAGATCGGCGACTCGATCACCGAGGCCTCGACGCCGAGCTCGACGAGGAGCTCGAGGTCGGCGGGCACCGCGCGCGAGAAGCCCCAGATCTCGGCGCTCAGCCCGGCGCCGGCGATCAGCTCGACGGCGCGGCGGTCGTCCTCGGACACACGTGGGAACCCCGCCTCGATCCGCCGGATCCCCAGGCCGTCGAGCAGCCGCGCGATCTCGAGCTTTTCCTCTGGGGAGAGAACGACCCCGACGGTCTGCTCGCCGTCGCGGAGGGTCGTGTCGTACAGGCCGACCTCGCCGCGGATGGCGTAGCGGTCGTTGAGCGAGCCGGTCCAGATCAGGTCTGACATCGCACCACTCCGTCCGGAAACGAGGAGAGCTTCTCGACGCCCCTGCGCGTGACGAGGAAGTTGTCCTCGACGCGGAGCCCGCCGCCGCCGGGCCAGTAGACACCGGGCTCGACGGCGAGCACCATACCCTCCTCGAACTGGCCGCCTCCTGCCTGGTGCGGATACGGCGGCTCGTGCGCGCGTGCGCCGACGCCGTGGCAGATCGGATGCGTCGGCTGGCCCGGGTAGCCGGCTTCGTGCAGCTGCTCGCGCACCTGCCGGTCGAGCTCCGCCATCGGCGCGCCGGGCCGGATGGTGTCGAGCGCGCCGTCGTAGACGTCCAGCAGCGCGGTCTCGAGCTCGGCGTACTCGGGCTTGAGCTCGCCCACGACGAGATTCTTCGTGTGGTCGGCCCAGTAGCCGTCGGCGCAGACCCAGATCTCGAACAGGACGGGCTCGCCGTCGACGACCGGGAGGTCTCCGGTGGCGGTGAACGTCTTGATCCCGCGCCCGGCCCAGACGAGAGAGAACGGGAGCGCGAGCTCGACCTGGTCGTGGTAGCCCGTGCCTTCGCCGTGCACGAAGCCCTGCCAGAGCGCGGCGACCTGCGCCTCCCGCATCCCCGGACGGAGCAACTCGCGGACGTGATCCATTGCCGCCGCCGCGAGCTCGTTCGCCAGCCTCAGGCGCTCGAGCTCCTGCTCTGTCTTGAGCGAGCGCGCGCGGGCGAGGAGCGGCGTCGCGTCAGCGGCCTCCGCAAAGGCGTCGAACCAGGCCGCCGTGAACGTCGTCGGCTCGCCGACCATCCGGTCGGCCGCCTGCGTGCCGAGCGAGAGCTCGAGCCCGACGCGCTCGTAGTCGCGCGCTGCTGCGACCGCCGTGTCGAGCGTGCGCGACAGCGGGGGCCGAGGATCCTCGGGGTCGTAGCCGCGGATCAGCCGCACGTCCTCCGTCCACGCGGTGCGCGCGGCGTCCTCCTCCGACGCCTCGATCGTGATCAGCACCGGTTCGCCCTCGCGCGGAAACACGCACGCGTCGTAGCCCTTCATTCCCCAGAAGTTCGCGAGGTAAAGGACGTTGTCGGGCGCGCGGACGACCAGGGCATCGAGCTCGGCCTCCGTCATGAGCGCGCGGACGCGGTCGAGCTTGGCGTCGTCGCGCGTCCAGGGCACGGCGCGATCTTACGTAGGCTCGCACCATGGAGCCGCGTCGCCGCCGTCCACCGTTCAGGGGCTACGGCGTCCCGGACACCGAGGAGGGAATGCTGGCCTGGAGCTGGGCGACCGAGCGGCTCGAGTCGGCACGCAACTACTGGGTCGCAACGACCCGTCCCGACGGGCGGCCGCACTCGATGCCCGTCTGGGGAATCTGGCTCGACGGGGCGTTCTTCTTCGGTAGCGGCCGCAGCTCCGCGAAGTCGCGGAACCTCGCTGCGAACCCCGCGATCGTCGTCCACCTCGAGAGCGGTGACGAGACGGTGATCCTCGAGGGACTCGCCGAGTCTGTGCTCGACGAGACGCTCGAGCAGCGCGTCGACGAGGTCTACGGAGGGAAGTACGACTTCACGCCGGACTCGTCCGGGGAGGCCGACCCCTGGTTCGTCGTCCGGCCGAAACGTGCGTACGCGTGGACCGAGAGCGGCTACCCCGGCACGGCCACGCAGTTCGACTTCGGCTAGCTCTCGTCGCCCCAGGGGCGGATGCGCGGCGGCGCCGGTTCGCCGTGGCCCTCCTCCCACGAGACGACCGGGTTGCGCAGCACGCCGATCCGCTCGATCTCGGCCTCGACGACGTCGCCGGGCTTGAGGTAGAGCCGCTTCCGCTCCTCCTCCGACTTGAAGCCGGCGACACCCGCGACGGTGCCGGTCGAGAGGACGTCGCCCGCGCTGTAGCCGAGCGCCGAGAAGTTGCTGAGGATCTCGGGGATCGTCGCGCTCATGCGGCTCGAGTGCGACTCCTGGCGCGCTTCGCCGTTGACGCGAAGCTCCATCGCAAGGTCGTGCGGGTCGGGGATCTCGTCCGGCGTCACGATCCAGGGCCCGAGCGGGCAGAACGTGTCGATCGCCTTGCAGAAGCTGAAGACGCCCGAGCGCATCTCGCCGCGCTGGATGTCGCGGGCGGTGATGTCGTTGAAGATGACGTAGCCGCCGATGTAGTCCGCGGCCTCTTCGGGCGAGAACCACTTGCCGGCCTTCTTGAGCACGACGGCTAGCTCGAGCTCGTAGTCGAGCTCCTCGGTCAGATGCTCGGGGTACACGATCGGCTCGTCCGGCCCGACGATCGCGTCGACGTTCTGGAAGAAGTTGATCCACGGCGCGATCCGATGCGTCCAGTTGACGTTCTTCGACTCCTCCTCGTGCTCGCGAAAGTTGCCCGCGGTGTGGAAGAACTTCTTCGGGACGATCGGCGCTCGCAGCCGGGCCTCTGCGAGCGGTGTGCGTTCGCCCGTCTCGTCCGCGCCGCCGGGCTCGAACCACTCGCGCATCGTGGGGACGTCGAGCCCGACGACCACGTCGCCGTCGAGATACCCCACTCTGCCGTCGTCGTAGGTGACGAGCCTCATCGCCGCCCGCACCCGACCTGCTCGTAGGCGTCCCGGATCCAGCGCGCGAACTCGTCGTCGATGGACGAGACGCGGAAATGGTGGACGAAGAGATCCTTCTGGTACGGCGAGACGCTCCGGATGCGGCTGTCCTCGACCCGGTAGTCGATGTCGAAATAGCCGACGAGCTCGTCGCCCTTCGGCCGGGCGCCAGCGAAGCCCCGCTTCGGCCCTTTGAACGTCACCGTCGTCTTCGCGACCGAGAGCGAGTGCTCGCCGCACGCGGCGACGACGTCGGCGAACCGGTGCCACAGAGCGCGGCCGCGCTCGCTGCCGGCCTCGAGGTGGCGCTCGACGGTCCACTCAGGCGAGGCCACAGACCTCCACCGCCACGCGCGCGTAGACCTCCGCCGTCTTGACGAGCGCGTCGATCTCGAGGTTCTCGCCCAGCTCGACGTCCATCAGCCCGGTCGAGGTGCCGTAGTTGACCGTCGGCACGCCGTACCGAGTCAGGGCCGACGCATCGGAGAACCAGCGCGTCACGTCGCGCGCGGGCGGCTCGCCCCAGACCTCGGCGTGCGCGGCGTCGATCGCGGCGACGAGCTCGTGCCCCTCCTCCATCTCCGCCCCGGGCGCGGTGACGAAGACCTCGCCCTCGATGCCGTACTCGGGGAACCGCTCGGCGAGGCCACGCACCATGTCGAGCACCTCGCCGCGCGCGACCGCCATCTCCTTCGTCGGCGGCACGCGGACGTCGAGGAAGAGGTCGGTGTGGTGCGGCGTGCGCGAGGCGCGCCAGCCGAAGCCGCCCTCGACCGCGCCGACGTTGACGATCGCCTTGGCGCCGCCGTACGCGTTCGCGGGGTCGTCCTCCCAGCTCGGGATCCACTCGACCACGGCGTCGAGCACCTCGCGCGCGCGCAGGATCGAGTTGCGGTCGCGCCGCCCCTCGCTGAAGGCCGTGTGGATGAAGTCGCCGTGGACGCGGATCCGCAGCCACAGCGCCCCGAAGTGGCCGAGCACGACCTTGCCCTCGGTCGGCTCGCCGAGCAGGCACATGTCCGCGACGCCGCCGTGCGTGACGAGGTACCTGGTGCCGGCCGCGTAACCGCGGTACTGCGCCCCCTGCTCCTCTCCCTGCTGCGTCTTCTCGATCTCGCCGCACACCGCCGCGATCAGGACGTCGCCGCGCAGCCGCACGCCCGCGTCCTGCAGCGCGCGCACCGCCTCGACATAGCAGGCAACCGCGCCCTTCATGTTCGAGATGCCGAGCCCGTAGAGCCGGCCGTCGCGCTCGAACGCCTGCGGCTGGAAGCCCGGGACGTGACGGAGCCACGGCTCGCGCCCCGAGTACGAGGTGTCGAGGTGCCCGTTGAACATGAGTGACTTGCCGCCGCCGGCGCCGGGCCAGATGCCGAGCGCGTTCGCGCGCCCGTCCTCAACCTGCTGCCACTGCACCTGGAGGCCGAGCGTCTCGTAGAGCTCGACCATCAGGCGCGCGGCCGGCTCCTCGTCGCCGGTGAAGCTCGGCACGTTGACGAGCCGCGTCGCAGTCTCGACGAGCCGGTCGCGGTCGACGTTCACCGAGCCGCCTGCCAGCCGTCGAAGCCGCCGATCAGATCGCCCGCGTCGACCCCGAGCTCGACGAGCGAGGCGGCCGCGAGCGACGAGGAGTAACCCTCCGCGCAGACGAGGCAGAGCCGCCGCCCGACGAGCTCGTCGTCCCGCCACTCCGAGGTCGGGTCCGCGCGCCACTGGATGACGGAGTAGGGCACATGCTTCGAGCCGGGGATGACGCCCGTCCGCTCCCGCTCGTCGACGGAACGCAGGTCGACGAGCGACAGTTCGGGATCGGCCGCGGCCTCCTCCGGCGTGTAGCGGACGATCCGCGAGCGGGCTTCGGCGAGCATCCGGTCTATCCGCGCCGGAATTGCGGCAGCACCTTCTCGCCGAACAGCCGGATCTGCTCGTGTCGGTCCGCGCCCCACAACTCCAGCATGACGTGCGTGCAACCGGCGTCGCGGTACTCCTCGATCGCCGCGATGCAGTCGGACGACGTGCCCGCGATCGGGCGGCACTTGTCGAGGAGCGCGTCCGAGACCTCGGCCTTCGCGGCGAGACGTCCTCCCTGCTCCATCGCCTCGGCGACGGGACGGATCTCGTCCTGGTCGATCCCCGCCAGCTCGAGCAGCGTGTCGGCCGCTCCCTGGATGTTCTGCACCTTGTTCGCGAGGTACATCCCGGCGATCTCGCGCGCGCCGTCGCGGCCGGCCTCTCGGTCGGTCTCGTGGATCGAGGCGACGACGGTGCAGCCGACGTCGATCTCGCCGCCGACGTTGTCACGGGTGTAGCGGACGAAGCCCGGAGTCGTGATCGAGGGCGTGAGGCAACCATCGGCGATCTCACCCGCGAGCCGCTGCATCTTCGGCGCCGTCGCGGCGACGTAGACCGGCGGTACCTCGCGCGGCGCGTGCGCATCCGCCGCGAGCGCGGGCACGTCCGCGCTCCACGTGTCGCCGTCGTAGTCGAACCGCTCGCCGGAGAGGACGCCGCGCGCGATGGTGACCGCGTCGCGCATCGGCCCGAGCGTCTTCTTCGTCTGCGTCTTCGTGTTGTTGAGGAAGATCTTCGACGTCCCGAAGCCGAGGATGAACCGGCCCGGGCCGGCCGCCTCCTGCACCACGCGGGCGTCCATCGCGGCCTGGACCGGATGCCGGGTCGAGGCGGCGATGATCCCCCAGCCGATCGTCAGGCGCTCGGTCTCGCGGGCCATGAGCGCCGCGACTCCGGTGGAGGAGCGCGCCTCCATCCCGTGCTTGCGCCACCACGGGTACGCCTCGGCGAGCCAGATCGTGTCCATCCCGGCCTCGTCCATCGCACGCGCCGACGCAAGCATCTCGTCGAGCGGCTCCATGGTGAGCTGCATGACGCCGATCCGGAGCGGGG
>JAICLM010000277.1 GCA_025927435.1 Thermoleophilia bacterium
CCGGGCATCGTCTGCATGTCGCCGCACAGCGCGACGATCCAGCCCGCGCCGGTATAGGCGCGCAGGTCGCGGACGCCGACCGTGAACCCGGTCGGTGCATTCGGGAGCTTGGGATCGTGAGAGAGCGAGAGGTGCGTCTTCGCCATGCAGATCGGGAGCTTGTCGAGCCCCGCCTTGTTGAATGTCTTGATCTTTGCGCTTGCGGCGGGCTGAAGGAAGACCCCATCGGCCCCGTAGACGCGTTTTGCGATCGCTTCGATCTTGTCCTCGATCGGGGCGCTGAGCGGATACATGTAGTCGAAGTCCTTCTTCTCGTCCGCGGCGGCGACGACGGCCTCCGCGAGCGCGGCGCCGCCCGCCCCGCCGAGCATGAAGCCGTCGTTCACCTCGGCGCCGTAGGCGCCGTGCTCCAGCGCGATCCGCTTGACGAGCTCGACCTCCTCGTCGGTGTCGCCGGGGAACCGGTTGACGGCCACCACGGCATTCAGCCCGAACTCGCGGACGATCCCGAGGTGGCGCGCCATGTTCTGAGCACCGATCTCGATCGCGTCGAGCCCTCCGTCCGGATCGTTCGCGTGGTGCTTGAGCGCCTTCACCGTCGCGACGAGGACGACGGCGTCGGGACTGAGTCCGCCGAGCCGGCAGACGATGTCGAAGAACTTCTCCATCCCCATGTCTGCGCCGAACCCGCTCTCGGTGACGACGTAGTCGGCGAGCTTGAGCGCCACGCGGTCGGCGACCACGGAGTTGTTTCCGTGCGCGATGTTCGCGAACGGCCCGCAGTGCACGAACGCCGGCTGCCCCTCGAGCGTCTGCACGAGGTTCGGCTTGATCGTCTCCTTCAGGAGCACGGCCATCGATCCCGCCGCGCGGAGCTGCTCCGCCGTAACGGGCTCGCCCTCATAGGTCTGGCCGACGGTGATCGCTCCGAGGCGCGCGCGCAGGTCTTGCAGATCGGACGCGACGGCCGCGATCGCCATTACCTCGGAGGCGGCAGTGATGTCGAATCCGGTCTGGCGCGTGAAGCCGTTCGCGCGGCCGCCGAGGCCGACGACGATGTCACGCAGTGAGCGGTCGTTGATGTCCATGCAGCGGCGCCAGCTGATCGACAGCGGGTCGATGCCGAGCTTGTTGCCGTGCAGGAGGTGCGCCTCGAGCATCGCGGCGAGCAGGTTGTTCGCCGCCCCGATCGCGTGGATGTCCCCGGTGAAGTGGAGGTTCATGTCCTCCATCGGGACCACCTGTGTGTAGCCGCCGCCCGCCGCGCCGCCCTTGATCCCGAAGACCGGCCCGAGCGAGGCCTCGCGGATGCAGAGCGCGACGTTCTTGCCGATGTGCCCGAGTCCCTGAGTCAGCGAGACCGACGTTGTCGTCTTTCCCTCGCCGGCCTTGGTCGGCGTGATCGCAGTGACATCGATCAGCTTCCCGTCGGCCTTGCCCGCGAGCCGCTCCAGCACGGACAGCGAGACCTTGGCTTTGTAGCGGCCGTACGAGTCGATCTCGTCGGGCTCGAGTCCGGCGGCTGCGGCGATCTCCGTGATCGGACGGAGCTTCGCCTCCTGAGCGATCCGCAAGGACGAGGGCATCGTCGTTTCCAACACGGGTCCTTTCGTCGACCGAAGTGATCGACGCCGAGGATACGACTAATATATCTCCGTGGCTAGAGCGAGCTCCGCGCTCCTCCTCGCCCCGCCCGCCGGCGAGGCGGCTTCCCTGGCGGACCGGGCGTTCTACGCGATCCGCACGATGATCCTCTCGCTGGAGCTCGCGCCGGGGTCCGTGATCAACGAGCGCGAGCTCGTGGAGCGGCTCGCAATCGGGCGCACGCCGATCCGCGAGGCGCTGCGGCGACTCGCGCAGGAGAAGCTCGTCGAGGTCTATCCGCGCCGCGGGATGTTCGTGACGACGGTCGACGTCCGCGACCTCGCCCGTCTCTGCGAGGTCCGGGCGGTGCTCGAGCCCGAAGCTGCACGCCTCGCCGCCGAGCGCGCCACCGAGCCCGAGATCGACATGCTCTACGAGCTGCTGAACGAGCTCGGTACCTCCAGGCCCCGCAGTGACCGCACGCTGATCGAGCTTGACGCGAGGATCCACAGCGCGATCTACCGCTGCACCCACAATCACTTCCTCGAGGCCACCCTCGAGGAGTACTACGCGCTCGCCCTGCGGATCTGGATGCTCGCGCTCGAGCAGACCGGGGAGCTGCAGTCGGCCGTCTCGCAGCACCTCCCTTTGCTCGACTTCATCGTGCTCGGGAAGGCCTAACAGGCGGCCAA
>JAICLM010000279.1 GCA_025927435.1 Thermoleophilia bacterium
CACCGAGGCGGCTCGCGAGCTCGGAATCAGCGTCGACACGCTCCGCCGCTGGGACCGCGAGGGGCGGATCCGCACCAGTCGCGACAGCGCCAACCGGCGGGTCGTAGCGCTCGAGGAGATCGAGCGGCTGCGCGGGGAGGCAGGCGCCCAGCACATGAGCGCGCGCAACCGCCTGCGCGGCACCGTCACCGAGGTGCGCGTCGAGGGCCTGCTCGCGCAGATCGAGCTGACGGTGACCGAGCCCGCCCGCGTCGTCGCCGTCGTCACGCGCGACGCGGTCGAGGAGCTCGGGCTGAAGCCGGGGATGGCGGCGACCGCCGTCGTCAAGTCGACCTCGGTGATGGTGGAGGCATGAGGCTCCGCGTGCTCGCCGCGGCGCTGGTCGCCGCGTCTCTGGGCCTCGCGGCCGTCGCCTTCGCGGGCGGCTCGAAGGCGAACCGACCGCGCCTGACGGTGTTCGCCGCGGCCTCGCTCACCGACGTCTTCCCGCAGCTCGACGCTCGCGCTCGCTACTCCTTCGGCGGCTCGAACATGCTCGCGGCGCAGATCCAGCAGGGCCTGCCGGCCGACGTGTTCGCCTCCGCCAACAAAGGCCTGCCGTGGCAGCTCCATCGGAAGGGGTTCCTGACCAGGCCGGTGGTCTTCACCGCGAACAAGCTCGTGCTCGTGATCGCGCGCGGCAACCCGCTGCACCTCCACGGCGTCCGCGAGCTCGAGCGCTCCGGCCTGAAGATCGTGATGGCGGCCGCGGGAGTGCCGGTGGGCGACTACACGCGCAAGGTTCTGAGGCGGCTGGGGCTCTCGGACCTCGTCGACAAGGCCGTGGCCCAGGAGACCGACGTGCGGGAGGTGCTCTCGCAGGTCGCGCTCGGCCAGGCCGACGCGGGGTTCGTCTACGCCACGGACGCGAAGACCGTCAAGGGCAAGCTCGGCGTGATCGGGCTCCCGAAGTCCGCCCAGCCGCGCGTGCTCTACGCGGCGGCGGCGGTGAAGTCGAGCAAGCACCTGCAGGCGGCGAAGACATGGGTACACCAGCTCCTCACCAGGCGGGCGCAGAGGAAGCTGCGCGCGGCGGGCTTCCTGCCGGTTCCGCACTGATCCGGCGCTCGCTCGCAGCGGCCGGCGTGTTCGCGGCAGCGGCCGTCGCGCTCGCGTTCCTGCTGCTCCCGATCGTCGCGATCTTCGCCCGCGTCTCGCCGGGAGAGCTGATCGCCCAGTTCTCGCGCCCGGTCGTGAAGGACGCGCTGCTCGTGAGCCTGAAGACGAACGTGATCGCGCAGGCGCTCGTGCTCCTGCTCGGCACTCCGACCGCGTATCTCCTCGCGACCCGGCGCTTTCGCGGGCGCTCGCTCCTCGTCGTTCTGGTCGAGCTCCCACTCGTCCTCCCTCCCGCCGTCGCCGGGATCGGGCTGATCGCGGCGTTCGGCCGCTTCGGGCTGCTCGGCGACACGCTGAACGCGTTCGGGATCCAGCTCGGGCTGACCCAGGCCGCCGTCGTCATCGCCGTCGCGTACGTCTCGAGCCCGCTCTACATCCGCCAGGCGATCGCCACCTTCGAAGCGATCGACCCCGATCTGGTGGCCGCCGCGCGCACCCTCGGCGCCGGCCGGGCAAGGACGTTCTTCCGGGTTTCCCTGCCCCTCTCCCGCCGGGGGCTTGCCGCCGGCGAGGCACTCGCGTTCGCGCGCGGTCTCGGCGAGTTCGGGGCGACGATCATGTTCGCCGGCAGCCTCCAGGGCGTCACGCAGACGCTGCCGGTCGCCATCTACCAGGAGTTCAACTCCGACTTCACCACGGCGCTCGCGATGAGCGGGCTGCTCGTCGTCGTCAGCGGCGCGCTGCTCGTCGCGCTCAGGCTCACACTCCAATGGCAACCCTCGAAGCCGACTTCACGCTTCCTCTTCGCACCTTCGCGCTAGACCTCGCGCTCGAGGTCTCGCGCACGGTCGCGCTCGTCGGCCCCTCGGGCGCCGGCAAGACGTCGGTGCTACGGGTCGTCGCCGGGCTCGCCGACCCGCAGCGTGGTCGCGTCGCGCTCGACGGCGAGGCGTGGGTCGACACGGGGCTCCGGCTCTCGTTGCCGCCCGACCGCCGCCGCGTCGGCCTCGTCTTCCAGGACTACGCGCTCTTCCCCCACCTGAGCGTGCGCGCCAACGTGGCCTTCGGCTCGCGCGGCCGGGCCGTGGAGCCACTGCTCGAGCGGTTCCGGATCGGGCATCTCGCGTCCG
>JAICLM010000248.1 GCA_025927435.1 Thermoleophilia bacterium
ACGCAGTACGTGTTCCGGCACGTGCTGGTCCGCGACGTCGCCTACGGCCAGATCCCGCGCGCGGCTCGCGGTGAGAAGCACGTCGCCGCTGCAGACTGGATCGAGTCGCTCGGCCGCGCCGACGACCACGCGGAGCTGGTCGCGCACCACCTCGCAGCAGCCACGGAGCTCGGGATCGAGGTCGGCGACCGCGCGCGGATCACGTTCCGGCGTGCCGGAGACCGCGCCCGTGCGCTCGGCGTCTGGCCGACGGCGGCGCGCTATTACTCCCAGGCGCTCGAGTCGTGGCCTTCCGGGGATGCCGAGTATCCGCGGGTCGTCGCGTCGTCCGCCGAGGCGCACGCCCGTGCCACCGGCGAGACCGAGCAGTTCGGGCGGGCGCTCGACGCTCTCGAAGCTGCGGACCTGTGGGAGGAAGCAGCGCAGCTCGCGGCCACCGCCGCGATGACGGTCTGGTACGCGACTGGCTACCCCGATCCGTTCCTCGAGCGAGGGTTGAAGCTCGTCGAAGGGCGTCCGGCGTCGCCGGTCCGCGGACAGCTGCTTGCCGAGAGCGCGCGCGTCCATTGGTTCCGCGGCGAGTACGAGCGCGCCCAGGAGGAGCTCGCCGCGGCGACGGAGCTTCTCCCCGAACACGGCTCGAACGATCTGCGGGCAACGCTGCTCACACTGCAGGGCGTCGTCGCGATGTGGGTCGGCGAGCTTGACGCGGCACGAGGTCTGACCGACGCGGCGATCGAGGTCGCGCCGATCGGGTCGTCGTCGCGTTTCCGTGCGCTTGCCAATCGAGCGATGTTCGAGTGGGCCGAGGGCGACCTCGAGGCGGAGGTGCCGCTGCAGGCGGCGGCCGTGGAGGAGGCTGAACGGGCGGGTGACCGACCCAATCTGCGCTGGCTCCAGTTCATAGAAATCCTCAATGCCGCGCTGTTCGGCCGCTGGGACGAGGCACTGCGCCAGGTCGAGGAGCAGATCGCGCTCGGCCCCCACTACAGGCTCTACGGATTCCTCAATCTCAAGGCGTATCTACTAGCCGCGCGCGACCAACTCTCCGCCGCTCGAGCCTCTCTCGACGAAGCCCTGACGCTGGCGGAAACGGTCTCCGACGGGCAGGCGGCCATACCAGGGTTTCTCGAGGCGGCCTGGGCCTCCCTCGTGCTCGGAGACGGCGACCTCGCCCGTCGACTCGCCGAGCGGGCCTATCCCTTGGCGTTGGAGATCCGACATCGGGTGCCGGGGATCGATGCAAGGGTGACTGTCGTGATCATCCGAACCGGCGGCGCCGACAAGTGGCACGCCATTCACGAAAGGGATGCCAAGACGCGGCGCATCCGCGCGGCGCTCCTGATGCTCGAGGGCCGCGTCGTCGAGGCGGCCGACGCCTGGGCCCTCGTGTCCCCGCACGATGAAGCCGTCGCCAGGCTCGAAGCGGCGCGGCAGCTCGCGGCAGCGGGCCGCACCCGCGAGGCCGACGTGCAGCTCGAGCGCGGGCTCGCGTTCTTCCGCGCCGTCGGGGCGACGAAGATGGTGCGCGACGCCGAGGGCCTGCTCGCCGCGGCGTCCTCGTCGTAGCCTGGGAGCTCCTCCATAACGTTGCGCCCATGGAGGGCGCAGGCGAGCGGCGGCGAGCCGGGATCCGGCGTGGGCTGCCATTCGGCGTCGCCGTGTTCGCGATCTCGATCTCGTTCGGGGTACTCGCGCACCCGCTGCTGGGGGCGGTGGCCCCGATCGTGATGTCGGTCGTCGTGTTCTCGGGATCGGCTCAGTTCGGCGCGCTGGCCGTTCTGCTGGCGGGAGGGAGCGCCGGAGCCGCGATCGCGGCCGGGGTGCTGCTCAACGCTCGCTATCTCGCGATGGGCATCGCGCTCGCGCCGTCGCTGCGGGGACGCGCGCTTTCGCGCGCTGCATTCGCCATGCCGCTGGTGGACGCGTCCTGGGCTGCGGCGAGCAGAAGGGACGGCACGTTCGACCCGTGGTACCTCGTGGGCGTGAGCATCCCGCAGTACGTCGGCTGGGTGCTCGGCACGGTGGTCGGGGTGCTCATCGGCTCCCACCTAGGCGACCCGGAAGCGCTCGGTCTCGACGCGCTCTTCCCGGCCTTCTTCATCGTGCTGCTCCACGAAGAAGCGCGTGGGCGACGCCGCCTGGCCTCGTCTGCCGGCGGCGCCGGAATCGCGCTCGTGCTGACCCCGCTCGTGCCTGCCGGGCTGCCGATCCTCGCGGCCGCGGCAGCCGCGGTCGCCGCCTCGAGGATGCGCGCGTGACCTCGGTCTGGTTGGCGGTCGCGACGCTCGCTCTGGCCACGGCCGCCCTGAAGCTCGCTGGACCGCTGGCGCTGGGGGGTCGCCCGCTCCGGCCGAGCATGATGAGCGTCGTCGAGCTGCTCGCCTCGGCGCTGCTCGCGGCGCTCGTCGTCGTCGAGACGTTCGGCAAGGGCCGCGAGCTCGTGCTCGACGCGCGCGTGCTCGGAGCAGCGTTCGCGGTGATCGCGGTCTGGCGGCGGGCCCCGATGGTCGTCGTCGTGCTCGGCGCGGCCGCCGTGACCGCGATCGCGCGCCTCCTGTCGTAGCGCTCAGCTGCCGCAGCGGCGGAACGAGCACGTCTCGCCGCGCCAGGTCGCGACGCCGCCCTCGAGGACCGGCCGCGCATTCACGCCGGCCGCCTGCAGCACGCTCGCGGCGATCGCCGCACGCGGGCCCGATTCGCAGATCGTGACGACGGGGCGGCCGTTGAGCAGCCCTGCCTCCGCGGCGGCGCGCGCCGTGCGGTAGGGGAGATGCTGCGAGCCGGGGATGTGGCCCTCGTCCCGCTCGTCCGTCTCGCGCACGTCGAGCAGGTCGACGGCGTCATCGGCGAGCAGGCGCTCGAGCTCCTCCAACGAGATGGGCTCGAGCTGCTCGGTACCGCCGCCCTCCTGCCAGCCCGCGATCTCGAACAGGCCGACGGCGTGCAGCGACCGCGCGGCCTGAACGGCTTCTCGCTCGTCTGCGGCATGGAGGACGAGCGGGCGCTCCGGGAGGACGAACGCCGCCTTCGTCGCGAAGGCGGAACCGGAGACCGGGATGCCGAGGGCGCCCGGCTGATGTCCGGCCGCGAACGTCTCCGTCGGCCGGACGTCGAGG
>JAICLM010000004.1 GCA_025927435.1 Thermoleophilia bacterium
CCTGTCGAAGTACGACCCCGACGTGGTCCAGGGGTCGGCGCTCGACCGGACGGAGATCGACCGCCAGATCGACCTCTACCGGTCTCGCACGGCCGACCAGCGCCGGGAGATCGTCGGGCTGCAACCGCAGCGGGCCGAGGTGATCCTCGCCGGGGCCTGCATCGTCCGCGCCGTGCTCCACGAGCTCCGGTGCGACGAGCTCACGGTCAGCGACCGCGGCCTTCGGCACGGCCTCCTCGTCGAGCGGTTCGGCGCTGGCTCATCCGATCGGGACGATGCCTGACGCCCACGGTCGCTGGAGTCTTCGGTCCGGGCCGGTACGGGCTTCTGCCAGTCGAGTAAACGGGAAAGGGGCGACATGAGCGGCACGGTGACAACCGCGGCTCTCGGAGCGAACTCGGAGGTCGGGACACTGCGCACGGTGATGGTCCACCGGCCCGACCTGGCACACGAGCGGCTCTCGCCTTCGAACGCACAGGAGTTGCTGTTCGACGACGTCATCTGGGTGCGGCGGGCGCGCCAGGAGCACGACGCCTTCGTCGACCTGATGCGCGACCGGGGCGTCGAGGTGCTCCTCTTCCACGATCTGCTCGCGGAGACGCTGGAGACCGTCGCAGCCCGCGACTGGCTCCTTTCGCGCCGGGTCCGTCCCGAGGACGTGACGGCGATGTTCGCGGAGCCGATCCAGGACTGGCTGAAGCAGATGCCGTCCGATGCGCTTGCGACCAGCCTGACCGGCGGAGTCACCGTTCAGGAGCTCCCGTCCGAGATCCAGTCCGTGATCGGCGAGGCACTTCGAGCGACGGACTTCGTGTTGCCGCCGCTACCCAATCAACTGTTCACGCGCGACACGAGCGCCTGGATCTACGGCGGCGTGACCCTGAACCCGATGTTCTGGCCCGCGCGCCAGCTCGAGACGCTGAACGTCGAAGCCATCTACCGGTTCCACCCTCGGTTCCGCGCTGCCGAGTTCCAGATCTGGTTCGGCGGCGCCGACCACGACTGGGGCCTGGCGCGCCTCGAGGGCGGCGACATCATGCCGGTGGGCGACGGCGTCGTCCTGATCGGGATGGGCGAGCGCAGCACGGCTCGTGCAGTGAGCATCCTCGCCCGGAACCTCTTCGCCGCCGGCGCGGCCAGGCTCGTGATCGGAGCCCGGATGCCGCGGGAGCGCGCGGCAATGCACCTCGACACGGTCTTCACGTTCTGCGACCGCGACGTGGCGACTCTGTACGAGCCGGTCGTCTCGCAGATCCTCCCCATCCGGTTCGTCCCCGGCGGGCCGGCCGGCGTGCAGGCTGAGGTCTCGTCCCACTCCTTCGTGGACGAGGTCAAGGAGGCCCTCGGACTGACCGACCTGAAGCTCGTCACGACGGGCGGCGACGAGTTCGAGGCCGAACGCAACCAGTGGGACGACGGCAACAACGTCGTCGCGCTCGCGCCCGGCGTCGTCGTTGCCTACGAGCGCAACGAGGCGACGAACGCCAAGCTCAATCACGCCGGCATCGAGGTCCTCACGATCGCCGGCCAGGAGCTCGGCCGTGGTCGTGGCGGCGGCCACTGCATGACCTGTCCGATCGCCCGGGACGCCTGAAAGGAGCGGAGACGACATGAGCACCGTCATCGACTTGCACGGCCGGAACTTCCTGACGCTCGCCGACTATTCCGCGGACGAGCTGAACTACCTCATCGACCTGGCGGCAGAGCTGAAGGCAGCAAAGAAGGAAGGCCGCGAGAGACAGAAGCTCATCGGCAAGGAGATCGCGCTGATCTTCGAGAAGGACTCGACGCGCACTCGCTGCGCGTTCGAGGTCGCCGCCTACGACCAGGGCGCGCACGTCACGTTCATCGGCCCTAGCGGCTCACACATGGGTCACAAGGAGACCGTCAAGGACACGGCCCGCGTGCTCGGCCGCATGTACGACGCCATCGAGTATCGCGGCTTCGGAGAGAACGTGGCCGACGAGCTCGCCAAGTGGGCCGGTGTGCCCGTCTTCAACGGTCTCACCGACGAGTGGCACCCGACGCAGATCCTCGCCGACTTCCTCACGATGAGGGAGCACGTCCCGAAGCCGCTCGAGGAGGTCGTCTTCTGCTACCTCGGCGACGCGCGCTTCAACATGGCCGACAGCTATCTGGTCGGCGGCGCGAAGCTCGGCATGGACGTGCGGATCGCGGCGCCGAAGTCGCTCTGGCCCTCCGACGAGTTCAGCTCGCTCGCCTCCGAGATCGCCCGCGAGACCGGAGCCAGGATCGCGATCACCGAGAACGTCGCCGAGGCCGTGAAGGGCTGCGACGTCCTGCTCACCGACGTCTGGGTCTCTATGGGGGAGCCGCCGGAGGCGTGGAAAGAACGGATCGAGCTCCTGCAGCCGTACCAGGTGAATGCCGAGACGATGATGCTCACCGGTAATCCCGACGCCAAGTTCATGCACTGCCTGCCGGCCTTCCACAACACCGATACGCAGGTCGGCAAGGAGCTGTACGAGAAGTACGGCCTCGAGGCCCTCGAGGTGACCGAGGAGGTCTTCGAGTCACCCGCCTCGGTTGTCTTCGACGAGGCCGAGAACCGGCTCCACACCATCAAGGCGGTGATGGTCGCCACCCTCGGGAGCGACTGAGCATGCGCGTCGTCGTCGCCCTGGGAGGAAACGCGCTTCTCCAGCGGGGGCAGCCGCTCACCGCCGAGAACCAGCGGATCAACGCGCGCACCGCGTGTCGGGCACTCGCGCCGCTCGCGCTCGAGCACGAGCTCGTCGTCTCGCACGGAAACGGGCCCCAGGTCGGCCTGCTGGCGCTCGAAGCGGCTGCCTACACGGAGGTCGAGCCGTATCCGCTCGACGTTCTCGGCGCACAGACGGAGGGGATGATCGGTTACATCCTCCAGCAGGAGCTCGGCAACGAGCTGCCCTTCGACAAGCGGCTGGCCTCGCTGCTGACACTCGTGGAGGTCGACGCGGACGACCCGGCCTTCGAGAACCCGACCAAGCCGGTCGGCCCGATGTACACGAGGGACGATGCCGACGCGGCAACCGGGAAAGGCTGGACCTTCAAGCCCGACGGCGACGGCTATCGGCGTGTTGTCCCTTCCCCGGTCCCCCAGCGCATCTTCGGCCTCGAACCGCTCGAATGGCTTCTCGACCGGGGCTGTGTCGTCGTCTGCGCCGGGGGCGGTGGGATCCCGGTGATGTACGTCGACGAGGCCGTGCCGGCGGGTCGGCGGCTGGTCGGAGTCGAAGCGGTGATCGACAAGGACCTCGCGAGCGCCCTGCTCGCGATCGATCTCCACGCCGACGCGCTCGTCATCGCGACCGACGTCGACGCCGTCTACGCCGACTGGGGTACCCCGGAGCAACGTGCGATCCGCCGCGCGGCTCCGGCGGAGCTCGAAGCCACGGCATTTGCGGAGGGCTCGATGGGCCCGAAGGTTTGCGCCGCATGCATGTTCGCCGAGCGAACGGGAGGAGCCGCGGCGATCGGCTCCATCACCGAGATCGAGGCGCTGCTGCGCGGTGAGGCCGGAACCACGATCGCGCTCGCGGAGGTGCAGGCGACATGAGCGAGGCGATCACACCGGCACCCGTGGAGGCGGCGAAGGCTTCGGGACGGTTCGGCCTGCCTGCGGCGATCGCCCTGATCATGGGCAGCATCATCGGCGTCGGCGTCTTCAACCTGCCGACGTCGCTCGCGCCGTACGGGCCGATCACGCTCGTCTCGATGGCGCTCACCACGGTCGGCGCCCTCGTGCTCGCGATCATGTTCGGGGCGCTCGCCCGTCGCCTGCCTGCGGACGGAGGCCCGTACGCGTACGTGCGCGTGGGATTCGGCAACCCGCTCGGGTTCATGAACGCCTGGTCGTACTGGATCACGGCCTGGGCCGGCAACGCGGCCATCGCCGTGGGCTGGGTGCTGTACGTCGAGCACTTCATCAACAAGGGCCACGAGACCTGGGGATCGATCCTGCTCGTGCTAGGAGGGCTCTGGCTGGCCGCCGCGGTGAACCTCTCCGGCGTCAAGAACATGGGCTCCATCCAGGTGCTGACGACCATCCTCAAGTTCTTCGCGCTCGCCTTCATGTCTACCGTCGGGCTCTTCTACATCGACAGTGCGAACTTCACCCCCTGGAACGTCGGCACGCAGTCCACCATCGCGGCGATCGGCAGCGGCATGGCGATCGCGCTCTTCAGCTACATCGGGGTGGAGACCGCGTCGGTGGCCGCCGGGAAGGTGCGGGATCCCAATCGGAACGTGCCCCGCGCAACATTGCTCGGCACGCTCGCCACGGCCGCGGTGTACATGCTTTCGCTGGTCGCGATCTTCGGGATCCTGACTAATCAGCAGCTCCAGTCCTCGAGCGAGCCGTTCTCGACCGCCGCGAACGCCATCTTCGGCGGCACCTGGGCGGGAGACGTGATGGCGCTGCTCGTGATCGTCTCCGGTCTAGGGGCCCTCAACGGCTGGACGATGATCTGTGCCGAGATGCCGCTCGCCGCGGCAAATGACGGCCTCTTCCCGGACCGCTTCAAGCAGCTGAACCGCGCCGGTGTGCCTGCCTTCGGAATCGTCTCCTCGACCGCCCTCGCCTCGGTCGCGATGGCACTGAACTACATGGGCTCCGGCGGCGCGACCGCGTTCACCACGCTCGTCCTCATGACCGGGATCACTGCCGCCATCCCATACCTCTTCTCGGCGCTCGCGCAGCTCAAGTGGCGCCGGATCGATCGTACGCAGGGCCTGACGGCCCACTTCTACCGGGACGCGCTCGTCGCAGTGCTCGCGATCGTGTTCTCGATCCTCTTCATCGTCTATTCCCGCAACACGGGCGCCCAGGGCACCCGCAGCATCGGACAGATCTTCGGTCGCGGCGCGAGTCACGGGTCCTGGGCGGAGTGGATGCCATTCATCCTGGCGGGCGCGGCGCTGCTCGTCGGTATTCCGGTCTATCGGCGGCAGCGGCGCAACATGACCGAACCGGAGCCGGTCCCGCCCTATCCCGACTCGACCGACTAGGGAGGCGAGAGCAATGGCGACGACGGCAGCACCGGCCCCTGCGCAGACCGAGGACAAGCGGTGGTTCGCACTTGCAAGCGACGCCGTCGCCCAGGAGCTCGGCGTCGACGAGCGAGCGGGCCTCGCTCCGGCGGAGGCCGCCACGCGGCTCGAGCAGTACGGCTCGAACGCCTTCGTCGCCGCCGAGACCGAGCCGCGCTGGCGGGCGTTCGTGCGCCAGTACCGCGACCCGATGCAGATCGTCCTGCTCGTGGCCGGGATCGGCAGCATCTGGCCGCTGAAGGAGCTCGGGACCGGCCTCGTCCTGCTCTTCCTGACGCTGTTCAACGCCGTCCTCGGGCTCAACCAGGAAGGGAAGGCGGCCGCCGCCGTCGCGGCGC
Organism: Thermoleophilia bacterium; assembly: GCA_025927435.1. Lineage (GTDB taxonomy): Bacteria > Actinomycetota > Thermoleophilia > Gaiellales > Gaiellaceae > Palsa-739. The sequence goes on from JAICLM010000004.1 coordinate 5,391, forward strand.
TGCAGAAGATGATGATCGTCAAGGCAAAGGTTCGCCGCAGCGCACAGCTGATCGAGGTGCCGGCCGAGGAGCTCGTTCCCGGCGACGTGGTCTCGATCGAGGCGGGCGACGTCGTGCCCGCAGACGGACGGCTGCTGCGGGCGGCGACGCTCGAAGTGGACGAGTCCGCGCTGACCGGCGAGAGCATGCCGGTGGCGAAGAGCGCCGAGACCGTCATGCAGCCCGACGCGCCGCTCGGCGACCGGACCGACATGGTCTACATGAACACGAACGTGACCCGGGGGTCCGGCGAGCTCATCGTCACCACGACAGGTATGTCGACCGAGGTCGGACACATCTCGCACATGCTGTCCCAGGAGGGCGAGGCGGCTTCTCCTCTCACCAGACAGCTGAACAAGCTGACGAGCCAGATCCTCGTCATCTCGGGCACGGCGCTCGTCGTCTCGATCGCGATCAACACCTCGCGGCCGGAGAACACGTTCAAGGAGGTGTTCCTCGCGGCCATCGCGTTCGCCATCGCCGCGATCCCGACCGGGCTGCCCGCGGTGGTGACCGCGATCCTCTCGATGGGCACGCAGACCCTCGCGAAGGCGAACGCGATCATGAAGCGGCTGCGCTCGACCGAGACCCTGGGCTCGACGTCGGCCATCAACTCCGACAAGACCGGGACGCTGACGCTCAACCAGATGACCGCAGTGGAGCTGACGATCCCCGGCCGCCGCTACTCGATCGACGGCACCGGCTACTCGACGCAGGGGCTGATCAAGAGAGTGGCCGGGCAGGCGGATGTCGATCTCGAGCCGTTCATGCAGCCGCTGATCCTGGCGTGCGACGCGGTCGTCCACGACGGCGAGCTGATCGGCGACCCGACCGAGGGAGCCCTCGTCGTCCTCGGCGAGAAGGGCGGGCTCGACGCGGACGCCACACGGGGCACGTACCCACGGATCGCCGAGCTGCCCTTCGACACGGCGTACAAGCTCATGGCGACGTTCCACCGGATGAAGGACGAGTCTGGTAAGGACGTCGTCCGCTGCTTCGTCAAGGGCGCACCCGACCAGGTGCTAGCCCGCGCGACGCAGACCCTCTCTCCCGACGACCTCCGGCTGATCGAGGTCGCGCCCGGCTTCAAGGAGCGCTACGAGGCCGAGAACGAGCGGCTCGGCGAACAGGGGCTCCGCGTCCTGGCGACCGGACGCAAGGACTTCGACCCAGCCTCTTTCGACCCGAACGCCGACCTCCTGTCGGTGCTGGACGGGCTGACGGCGCTCGCGCTCGTGGGCATCGTCGACCCGCCGAGGCCCACCGCCAAGGACGCGATCGCGATCGCCCATTCCGCCGGAATCCAGGTGCGGATGATCACCGGCGACCACGCCGTCACCGCGGCGGCGATCGCGAAGAACCTCGGCATCACGGGCCGCGCCATCACCGGGGCGGAGTTCGCCGCCATGAGTGACGACGAGCTCCTCGCGCAGATCGACGACATCGGCGTGATCGCGCGCGTGACGCCCGAGGACAAGGTGCGACTCGTCGACACGCTGAAGCGGAAGGGGCAGATCGTCGCGATGACCGGCGACGGCGTGAACGACGCGCCGGCGCTCAAGCGCGCCGACATCGGGATCGCGATGGGCATCACCGGCTCGGAGGTCTCCAAGGAGGCCGCCGCGATGATCCTCACCGACGACAACTTCGCGACGATCGTCCGCGCGGTCGAGCTCGGCCGCGGCCTCTACGACAACCTGACGAAGTACATCCGCTTCCAGATGGGAGTGCTGTTCGGGCTCGTGTTCACCTTCCTCGGCGCGGCGATCGGCAACATCGTGGGCGGCGTCGCCTTCGTGCCGCTGCAGACGCTCTGGGTCAACTTCTCGACGCAGGTGTTCCAGGCGGTCGGGCTCGGCTACGGCGAGCCTGCGGAGGGCCTGATGAAGCGGAAGCCGCGCGACCCCGCGGCGCGGATCCTGCCGCGCTCGAAGCTGCTCTGGCTCGCGCTCGTCGGCGGCGTGATGGCAGCCGCCACGCTCGGCGTCCTCGCCTGGGCCGACAGCCGGTACACGACGGACATCGCCCGCACGATGGGGATGACCTCGTTCGCGATCGCGAACCTCTTCTACTCGTTCTGCGAGCGCGACGAGCGCAACTCGGTGTTCAGCCTCGACGTGCTCCGCGACCGGAAGTTCCTCATGTTCTCCGGCGCCTCGGTGCTCGCGATCGTCCTCGCTCCGCAGCTGAACCTGCTCAACCGAATCCTTCAGACGACGCCGCTGACGCTCCACCAGTGGCTGATCTGCATCGTCGCGGCGCTCGCCCCGGTGGTGCTGACCGAGATCCGCAAGGTCTTGCTGCGCAGGGAGGCGCCGTCGGCGGAGGCGCCGCAGCCGGCCGCGGTCTGACGTCTACTGCGCGAGCGAGCGGCGGGCGCCTTCGTGCAGCACATGGGCAAGGACGAAGCCGACGATGAACAGGCCGCGGAGGACCGCCCACGTGGGGAAGATCAGCGCCCGCTCGAGCGGCGGCGCCGTCCGGTAGCCCTCGGCCAGCCACGCGACGGCGCGACCCACCCAGGCGGTGGGCGCATGCACGACGCGAAACGGGAGAAAGGCGAGCATGCTTCCCATCTGACGAAGCTATCTGCGCTTCGGGGCCTGGCCTAAACCCCATTCTGGTCAAATTTGACCCGGTGTTCACCCCGATGGGACGATGCCCGTCGCCGGGCCCGGCGGGACGCTGCAGACGTGGCAGCCCCGACTGCGAAAGCCGCTGCACCGCTCAGCCGCAAGCGTCGGATCGTCATCTGGACGCTCGTCGTCCTTGCCACCGTCCTCGCCCTCGTCTCGATTCTGACGACGTGGGTGAACCGGCAGATGCTCGACGATGGAGCCTGGAACAGGGCGACGACGAAGATCGTCCAGGACCCCAAGGTGCAGGCGGCGATCGCGACCTACACGATCAACCAGCTGTACCAGAACATCGACGTCGGCCAGGCCCTCGCGCAGCGGCTCCCGCCGAACCTCAAGCAACTCGGCCCCCCACTCGCCGGCGCGCTCGAGCAACCCGCGACCGAGGGAGTGACGCGGCTCCTGGCGCGGCCGCGTGTCCAGCAGCTCTTCATCCAGGCGAGCGCGATCGCGCACGAGAGGCTCGTCAACGTCCTGGAGGACAAGACGGGCTTCGGCATCTCCACCGGTGACGGGGTCGTCACGCTCGACGTGCACGAGATGGTCGTCGAGGTCGGAACCGAGCTCGGTCTGCCGCCGGACGCGCTGGCGAAGCTGCCCGCGAAGGCCGGGACGATCACGCTCATGAGATCCGACCAGCTCTCGGCGGCCCAGAACGGCGTCCAGGCGGTGCGCGTCCTCAGCGTGTGGCTGCTCGTGGGCGTCCTCTTCCTGTACGGGCTCGCGATCTACCTCGCACGCGGCGCCAGACGCGCGACGCTCCGCAACGCGGGCCTCGCCCTCGTGATCGTGGGCATCCTCGTGCTCGTGATCCGGCGCCTGCTCGGCGACTACATCGTGGACTCGCTCGCAGCGCCCGGTTATCAGCCTGCGACGCACCGGCTGTGGCTGATCGGGACCGCGATTCTCGGCCAGATCGGCGCGGCCGCGATCCTCTACGGCGCGATCGCGGCGCTCGGAGCGATGTTCGCCGGGCCCAGCGAGCCCGCGGTCTGGCTGAGGCGGCGAGCCGCTCCCGTCCTCAACGACCGCCAGGGGATCGTCTGGGGCTGCGTCGGCTTCGTCTACCTGCTCGCGATCCTGTGGGGCGGCACGCACGCCCTGCGCACCTGGTGGGGCATCCTGCTCCTCGCCGCCCTGATCGCGCTCGGAGTCGTCGCCCTGCGGCGGCAGACTCTGACCGAGTTCCCGTCCGGCTCGCAGCTCGAGCCGGTTCCCGTGGGCGGGGAGCCCTCGGCGACCGACGAGCTCGCGCGGCTGCAAGAGCTTCACGAGGCGGGCGCCATCACCGACAACGAGTTCGTCGAGCGCGCGAAGAAGCTCGCGCACACCTAGCGAAAGGGGTTCGGCATGCAGGCAGAAGTCGCCGGCTCGTACGAGGCGGTCGAGACGCAGGGCAATCCGCTGTGGTGGATCCTGCTCGTCACCGGTTCCCTCTGGATCGTCTTCGCCCTGATCGTGTTCCAGTTCGACTACACGACGGTGTCGGCGCTCTCGATCCTGCTGGGAACGGTCTGTATCGCCGCTGCGCTCTTCCAGGCCGTCGCGGCCTTCGCCAGCCGGGGCTGGTGGCGCGTCGCGAACGTCGTCCTGGCACTCGCGTTCGGCGCCATCGGCGTGGCCGCCTACGCGCACCCCCAGGACACGTTCACCGCGCTCGCCTCGATCTTCGCCTTCTTCCTCCTCATCCGGGGGACCTGCGAGATCGTTGTCGCGCTCCTGGTGCGGCCGGCCGAGCTCTGGTGGGCCGGCCTCGTCTCCGGCGCGGTGCAGGTGCTGCTCGCCTTCTGGGCGGCGGGCAACTTCGGGCACAAGGCGTTTCTGCTCGTCGTCTGGGTCGGAGCCTCGGCGCTCGCCCACGGCATTCTCCAGATCGTGACCGGGGTCCGCATGCGCCCACACGGCGCGGCAGCTACCTGAGCGCGGGCTGCGACGCGCGCTCGGCGGCCTCGTGCCGTGACGAGACGCCGAGCTTGCGGTAGATCGCCTTCGTGTGGCTGTGCACGGTGTTGAAGGAGACGTGGAGCTCCTGCGCGATCTCGCGCTTCGAGCGTCCCTCGGCGAGTAGCTCGAGCACCGCTCGCTCGCGCGGCGTGAGCCCGTCGCTTGCGCCGGAACCCGGGCGCGGTAGGGCCGTGCGGGTCGCAGCCGCCAGCCGGTCCGGGACGACACCGGGATCCGCGCAGACGGCTACCAGGCGCCGCGCCTCCGCGAGGAGCGCCCCCGCCGCGCGGCGACCCTGCTCCTTCGCGATCACGGGCGCCGCCACCGAGAGCGCGTCCGCGGTCTCGAGCGGGTGCCCCCACAGGCGTCGCAGACGGATGCCTCGTTCGAGCGGCGTCGCCGCGTCCGCGGCGGATCCGGCGGCTGCGGCGACGGCGCCCCGAGCCGTCGAGACCATGCCCAGCTGCGGCAGTCCGCCGAGCCCTCGCTCGGCCACGAGCTGCTCTGCGGCCGCGACGTGCTCCTCCCCCAGGTCGAGATCTCCAGTCTCGAGGTGGATGCGGGCAAGCACCGCGAGCGCGCATACCTCGATCAGTTGCGGCCCGTCGAGCGCATCCTCGAGGGCCGCGGCCGCCGCCTCGAGGTCTCCGCTCCACCAGGACGCCCAGCCGAGCGCCCAGGCAGCGAGAGGACGCCGCGAGCCGTCGCGCTCGGTGCGCCAGGCGCGGCGCGCGAGCGTCAGGGCCTGGCCCACGTCGTCCCACGCGAGCGCAGCCCGCGCGAGAACGCAGGAGCGGACGACGGTGGGCCGCAGACCGGGCGGCGCCGCCGCGACCGCCTGATCGAGCCAGCGTTCGCTTTCCGGGCGCCGGCCGTCGAGGCGCAGCAGCCAGCCACGCGCAAGCGCGAGACGGATGTCGCTTCCTCCCTGGGGCAGGCGATCGAGCCAGTCGAGCACGCGGTCCTGCCCGCCGCGGTCGGTGACCCGCTCCCAGACCGCGGTCACGGTCCGGCAGGCGGCCGCGGTGTCGCCGCACGCGAGCAAATGCTCGACGCCCTCCTCCACCCGACCGGCGGAACGCGCGGCGGCGGCGGCACGACGGTGCAGCCTGGATGCGAGCGGGCGGTCGCTTCGCTCCAGCTCCGCCGCGAGGACCCGCCGCGCAGCCGGCTCGAGCCGGTAGCGGCCTCCCTCGCCGCTGCGCTCGACGAGCAGCTGTCGGCGCTCGAGATCTGCGAGCCTCGCCTCGGAGCCGCCGCTCTCCAGGACGACGTCACACACCGACGGTGAGAGTTCCTCGAGCAGCGCCGTATGCAGCAGGAAGTCCCGGTCGTCGGGGCGGCGGAGGATCTCCTCCGTCACCAGCTCCAGCAGCTGCTCCTCCCACGCCCGCTCCGACGGCGCGGAGAGAGCGAGTCGGAGCGCGGCCGGCCACCCCGCGCACTCCTCGGCGTCGCGACCGACGAGCTCCTGCGCCTCCTCGCGGTCGAAACGAAGGTCGGCCGCGCGCAGCTCGAGCACCTCCCCGCGCGCCCGGGCTCCGGCGAGCGGCGCCGAGGGCTCACCGCGGCCTGCGAGCACCATCTGCAACGGCGGACGCTCCGCGACGAAGCGCCAGAGCTCGGCCTCGGCCCGGCTGCCGGCGATGCGCTCGCAACCGTCGAGGACGAGTGCCTCCGCCGGCGAATGCTCTGCGAGCACGACCACGTCGGCCAGGGTTGCCTCCTCCGCGTCGGCGGCGCCGAGCACGGCGGCCAACTGAGCCCAGAAGACCGACGGCTCGGCCGCGGCCTCGTCGATCGACAGCCACGCGACCCTGCCGCCCCCCGCGTTGCTCGCCCACTCCGCCAGTAGGGTCGTCTTCCCGAACCCGGCGGGCGCGGCCACGACGCACAGCAACCCGGCCCACTCGTCGAGCCGGCGCAGGAGGCGCGGCCGCGAGACGAGATCGGACGGCAAGCGCGGCGGTCCGAGGCGAGCACGGGAAGCGGGCGCGACGTGCATCCCCTAGTCCCCGAGCAGCCTCTTCTTCTCGGCCGCGAACTCCTCCTCGGTCAGGATGCCCTGCTCGCGGAGCTCGGCCAGCTCCTTGATCTGCTCGAGCGGATCCACCGCCGCCGCCGGCGGCCGGCTCTGATCACGCGCGCGGTCGCGCTGCGCGGCGGCGCGGGCCGCCCGCCGGCGCATCAGTCTGCGCGCGCTAAACACCTCCGCTGCCTCCTCCGACGAGGTTGAGTTCGCGCGCCGCGGCCACCGCCGCCGTGCGCGAGCCGACGCCGAGCTTGCGGTAGATCACGCGTGCGTGCGTCTTGACGGTGTTGAGCGAGACGTAGAGCTCGTTTGCAATCTCCCGCTGGGTGAGCTTCGTCATGAGCAGCTGTAGCACGCGTTGCTCTGCCGGGCTGAGCTCCCCCCTCGCCACGTCGTCCCGCGGCCCGAGCTCCGATTCGCTCTCGGCCGCGAGCTGCTCGAGCAGCTCCGCGCCCGCGCAGCGGGAGAGCTCGAGCCTGGCCTGCTCCAGCGCCTCGCGGGCGGGTCCCGCCCCGCGCAGACGGGCGAGGTGCACGAGCGCGAACGTGCGCGCCGCCGGCTCCTCCGTGCGCCGAAGCGCAGCGAGGCACAGGCGCTCCGCTTCGGCAGGATCGCCGCGCTCCTCGGCCACGGAGGCCCGGGCGAGGTCGGCGAGTGCCGCCGCCGTTCCGGACCGCACTCCACGCCGTTCCAGAGCCGAGGCTGCGGCGCGGGAGAGCGGCGCTGCGGCAGCCCCGAGGCCCAACCGCGACGCGGCGAGCGAAGCGACGGCAGCGGCCTGCCCGGCGGGGGCGCCCGAATCGGGATCGGCCTGCACGTAGGCGGCGACCGCGGCCTCGTAGGCCCGGGCAACGTCGCCCGAGAGCAGAAGCGCGTACGCGCGTGCCGCCTGCGCGGTCGACTGGAGCAGGCTGCGCACCTGACCGCCGGGAAGCCGCGCACTCAGGGTGGCGATGCGCTCGGCCGCGGCGCTCAGCGCGGGGATGTCCGACCCGGCGTGGACGAACCGATGCAGCTCGGCTCCGAGCGCCGGATGCCGCCGGGCGGCAGCGGCTCCCGCGCGAGTGGCGAGCAGCCTCTCGAGGTGCTCGATGTGCCCGTCGCGGACGAGCCCGAGCGCGTGCCGGTCGAGCAGGCTCCCGGCCGCGTCGTCCCCGGCAGCCCGGCGGGCATGATCCGCCGCCTCCTCGTACAGCCCGGCGTGCTCGCAGGCGACCGCTGCGCGCAGCTGCAGGTCGCGGGCGCGGGCCGGAGCGACACGCGCCAGCTCGGCGCGCAGGAACTCCCGCACCGGCCGCGGATACCGGTACCCGCGTCCCGGCCCCTCGAGCGGCGTCAGGAATGCGCCCCTGCGCACGAGGCTGCGGAGCATGGCGCCGGAGTCACGCCGGCGAAGCAGCTCATCGCAGAGGGACGCGGTGAGCCGTTCGAGCACCGAGGCCTCGAGGAGGAACGAGCGCAGCGTCTCGTCTCCCTGCGCGTCGAGCAGCTCGAGGCGAAGGTAGTCCGCGACGTCCCGGGCCTCGTCCGCGTCCGGCGCCGCGAGCGCAGCGAGATAGACCGCGGCGGGCCAGCCCTCGGTGCGGCGGGCGACGGCGTCGGCATCCACACCCGTGGCGCGATCCCCGAGGACGTGCCGCAGGACGGCCGCCGTCTCGTCGCCGTCGAGGCTGAGCTCCCGGGCGCCGAGCTCCGCCGCCGTCCCCCGGGCCCGGCGAAGGGGGAGCGCGAGCTCGGGCTCGGCGCGCGTGCACACCACGACGTGCAGCCTCTCCGGCGCGAGCTCGAGGAACCGGCTGAAGTCCTCGTCGACGCCGGAGCTGCACGCCTGCTCGTACCCGTCCAGGACGAGCGTCAGGTCGTGGGAGAGCCAGGCAGGCACCCGACGCGAGTGCGGGCCGAAGCCCAGCCCAGGCTCGGCCTGCTCGAGCGCGGCAGCCACGAGCGCCCAGAAGCCGTCGGCATCGAGCTCGTACGATCCCACGGAAGCCCAGGCCACCCGGCGGTGAGTGGAGGCCGCCCACGAGGCGAGTAGCGTCGTCTTCCCGTAGCCCGTCGGCGCCGCGACGACGGTCAGGGGGCCACGGGTCAGCTGCTCCAGGCGCCTCAGGAGCCGAGGGCGCTCGACGACGCCGGCCCGTAGAGGCGGCGGCCGGAGCCAACCCGGCGCGACCGGCTCCGCAACGGGTTCGATGCGGCGGGGATGCCGGAAGACGGCGAGGGTGCTCACCCGCCGAGCCTAGGCCGCGCCGCGCCGCGGGCCGCAGGCCGTTTGCACCACCTCACCCGGGTGACAGCCGAACAGGTGAACCCGTGCCACCCCCACACAACCGGCCCTTCACCTGGGTGAACCAGGGGCCGAGGGAGGCTTCCTCCCCCGAGACCGCCGTAGCTTCGTTCGCATCGACCAAAGCTCGACGAAAGGAGCCACGGATGCTCGGCGTCTACACGTTCTGGGACGCGATCTGGACGATGATCATCTTCTTCGCCTGGGTCATGTTCATCACCTGGGTGATCCTGTTGATGATCGACAACTTCCGCCGGAAGGACCACTCCGGCTGGTCGAAGGCCCTGTGGGCGCTCTTCATCATCTTCCTGCCCATCATCGGAGCCTTCTCGTACACGATCGCCAGGCCGAGCACGGCCGGCGACTACGGCTACGACTCGGGGTCCGGCTATGCAGCGAACCAGCCGACCTCGACGGCCGCCGAGCTGGCGCGGCTGAACGAGCTCCGCACCGAGGGAGCGATCAGCGACGCGGAGTACGAGGACCTCAAGGCGAGGACGATCGCGGTCTCGTGACCGTCGAGGGACGCTCCGGCGCACGGGGCGTCCCTCCCTCACCCCCTGCCGCACGGCGATCTTCCGATGGGGGTGCCTGGGTCCCGCGGCGGGTATGGCGCGCCTACACCCTCGCGACCGGCCTGCCCCCTTGGCCGCCTCGAGCCTCGTCAGCAGGCTAGTGGTGTGTCCGTCTCGGAACCGCTGACCTGCCCGGACGCCGCCTCGCCGGGGCGGGTCGTACCCCCTGCGAGCGGCAAGGCCGTCGTCCGGACCGCCCTTCTCAACCGGCTCTGCGGCATCGCGGACGGCACGATCGTCACGATCGTCGCTCCGGCAGGCTTCGGCAAGACGACGCTGCTGGCCCAGTGGGCCGAGCGCGACTCTCGTCCGGTGGAGTGGATCGACCTCGAGCCGGAGGACGACGACGCCGAGAGCCTGGAGGCGCGGCTCGAGGCAATTGCAGACCGACCGAGCCCGCTCGTCCTCGTCGACGACGTGCACGTTCTTCGCTCTCGCGCGGCGCTCGCCGCCGTCGAGCAGCTGCTGGCCCAGACCGCGTACGGCACGAGCGTCGCGCTGGCGGCCCGGCGCCCGCCGGCGCTGCCGCTGCCGCGGCTGCGCGCCGAGGGCCGACTGCTCGAGATCGGGACGGACGAGCTCACGCTGAGGGGACGCGAGGCGGAGACCCTCCTGCGGCGAGCCGGAGTCCTGCTCCCCCGGCACGAGGCCGCCGCCCTCGCCGAGCGGCTCGAGGGCTGGCCCGCTGCCCTCTTCCTCGCCGCCCTGTCTCTGCACAACGGCGCCCACGCGTCGACGGTGGGCGGCGACGACCGCTTCCTCGCCGACTATCTCGAGACCGAGCACCTGGCGGGCCTCTCCTCCGGCCAGCGAGAGTTCGCGCTGCAGACCTCCCTCCTCGCGGAGCTGACGTCGGAGGCGTGCGACTCGCTGCTCGACCGCTCCGACTCGGCCGAGATGCTCGAGTCGCTCGAAGGCGCAGGCGTGGTCGTCCCCCTGGACCAGCGCCGCCGCCGCTACCGCTACCCGCGCATCGTCCGCGACCTGCTGGCGAGAGAACTCGAGCGATCCGAGCCCGAAACGGCACGCGCCCTGCATCGTGCCGCGGCCGGGCGAGCCGTCGAGATCGGAGCCGTCGAGGAGGCCCTCGAGCACGCAGCAGCCGCCGGCGACGTCAAGCGGGTGGCCGATCTCGCCGAGCGGCTCGCCGTCTCCGCCTGCGGGCGCGGCCGGCTGGACGCGGTCGAGCGCTGGCTCGACCTCGTGCCGGAGGACGACGTCGAGGCCCATCCGGATCTCTGCATCGCCGCCTCCTGGCTCTACGCCGTCCGAGGACGAGCGGGCAACGCGCAGCACTGGGCGGACACTGCGCTGCGCGGACTCAGCGCCGACGATCCGCGCCTCCGCGTCCTGCGCGGGCTCCGCTGCCGCGACGGCGCCGACCAGATGCTCGAGGACACGACCGCCGCCTGCGGGACGCTGCCCCCGGGGCACCCGTGGCGGCCGGCCGCCGTGCTCGGACGCGCCGCGGCCCTGCTGCTCGCCGGCGACATCGCGCGCGCAGAGCACGAGCTCGTCGAGGCCGTCGAGCTCGCCACCGCGGCAGGAGCAACCGAGCTGACGATTCTCGGGCTCTGCCTCCACTCGCTGCTCGTGGTGGACGAGAACGACCGGTCCGCCGACGCAGACGCCTTCGCGGCCGAGGCGACCGCGGTCGCCGCGGTCGAGCCGCCGACCCAGTCGCTGGCCGCTCTCCTGCTCGAGACAGTCGGTGCCAGAAACTCCGTCCGCCGGGGCGACCTCGGCGAGGCGGCCGCGGCTCTCGACCGCGCCGAGCAGCTCCTGCCTCACGCAACCCCCGCCGTGCCGTGGCTTGCCGCCTTCGCTCTCCTCGAGCTCGTGCGCGTCCGTCTTGCGCTCGCGGACGCGGACGGCGCGCGGGCCATCCTTCGCCGGGTCAGCGACATCTTCCGCGTCCGACCGCAGCTCGGCGCGCTCGTCGAGCGCCACGCAGAGCTCGACCGGCGAACGCATGTCCTCTCCGAGCCGGAAGGACGCTGGGCGTCGAGCCTTACGCCGGCCGAGCAGCGCCTGCTGCCGCTGCTGGCGACGCACCTCTCGTTCCGCGAGATCGGCGAGCGGCTGTTCGTGTCGCGCAACACGGTCAAGACGCAGGCGATCGCCGTCTACCGCAAGTTCGGCGTCACGAGCCGAAGCGCCGCGATCGAGCGGGCGGCCGCGCTGGGGCTGATCGAGGAGGCCGCAGCCGTGCCGCACGAGGGCCTCCGGTGCGCGAACTGAATGGCCTCGCTCGCCGCCCACCGCTCGCACCCTCGCGGGCCGCGCCTCTTCGAGGGGCCGCTGCTGCTCCGCCGGACACGGGCGGACATCGCCGAGCTCATCGCCTGGATCTGGGTCGCCGTCGAGGTCGCGCGGCTCTTGCGGCGCCCGAGACCATGAGCGGCGCGATGTGACGCCCTCCGCGGAGACCGGAAGGCTGACGTGGCTCGGGCACAGCTGCGTCGCGATCCAGCTCGACGGTCTCGGCATCGTCACGGACCCGGTGCTTCGCGAACGAATCGTCCACCTTCGCCGGAAGAAGCCGGTCGACCTCGCCGCACTCGAGGGAGTCGACCTCGTGCTGGTCTCGCACATCCACCACGACCATCTCGATCTTCCCTCCCTCGTCCGCCTCGACCGGCGTACCGAGGTGATCGTCCCGGAGGGTGCGGGCGGCCTCCTGCGGCGGCGCGGCTTCCACGTCGTCCACGAGGTCGTGGCCGGAGACGAGGTGGACGTCGGGACGGTGCGTGTGCGGGTGACGCACGCCGAGCATGCCTCCACGTTCCGGGTCGGCACCCGCAGGACGCAGCCCGTCGGCTACGTGATCGCCGGCAGCCGGACGGTCTACTTCGCGGGCGACACCGATCTCTTCCAGGGGATGGGTGCCCTCGGGCGCATCGACGCGGCCCTCTTGCCGGTCGCCGGCTGGGGATCGCGCCTGCCCGCCGGCCATCTCGATCCCGTGCGCGCGGTGGAAGCCCTCGCGCTCACGGAGCCGCGGCTCGCGGTTCCGATCCACTGGGGGACCTATGCGCCGTGGCGCCCCCCGCGCGGCGACGACTCTCCCGCCACCGCCTTCGCCGAGCTCGCCGCGACGGTCGTTCCCGCCGTCGACGTGCGCGTGCTGCGCCCCGGGCAGTCGTGCCCGCTCGAATAGCGTCGGCTTCGCTCAGCTGACGGCCAGCGCGCTGGGGGCCACGAGGTCGACCGGGACCCTGTACGCCTCGAGTGCGGAGAGGATCTCGTCGACGTAGGCGCGCCGGCGGAGCCCGCTGCCGGCTACTACGGGCGCCGGGACGAAGAGCTCTACGGGGTACGCGTACGACGCCCGCCAGCCCAACGGCCCCTCGACGACGTCTCCCCAGAGCGCCACGCGCCCGATCACGCGGTCGTCCCGGCAGAGCAAGGGCGGGGTCTCCAGGTACGAGCGGGCCGCTGCGACGGACTTGACCCCGTAGATTCCGCAGCGGCAATCGAGCTCCGGAGCCGGGTGGTCGCTCGGCTTCTTCCGCCAAGGCGTCCAGCGCGACCGGTGCGCAGCGCTGCAGGAGGCGACGAGCGGAACGCCGGGTTCCCACACTGCCCCGGCGAAGAGGCTCTGGAGAACGACACGGCGCTCACGCATGACGACGCGCCACACGCGCCAAGCCTCGACCGGCTCGAGATAGTCCGGGATCGGGTCGGCGTCTAGGTCGACGAGCGCGAGAGACATCGCCTAGCCCATCTGACCAACCAGACGTGGCATCGACCAGGGAGCGCGCACGACGCGCTACTTCGTGAGCGCCGCAGCCTCGGAGCGTTGCGGCAGCGATGCGCCTACACGGCACTCAGACGTCCGACTTCTCCTCGAGGTCCGAGTCGGCGATGAACAGCAGCGCCGCCCGGACCCTCCTGCTCGTGGCCTTGTCGTCGGAGAGGTCGAGCTTTGCGAAGAGCGAGTTGATGTTCTTCTCGACCGCCCGCTTCGTGAGGAAGAGGGACTCGGCGATCGCGGCGTTGGACGCTCCGGTCGCAACACCAGCGAGCACCTCGCGCTCCCGCGTCGAGAGCCGGGCGAGCAGCGAGTTCTTCGCGCGCATCCGGGCCTCGACGAGCACGTCCACGACCTTGGGGTCGACCACGGACCCGCCGGCCGCGACCTCGCGGATCGCCTCCATCAGCTGGATGCGGTGCCCGACGTGCTCCTTCAGGAGGTAGGCGCGCCCGGCCGAGCCGTGCTCGAACAGCTTGAGCGCGTAGTGCGGGCTGACGTACTGGCTGATCACGACGACGCCGATCTCCGGATGGTTCTCCCGCAACGCGGTCGCGGCCCGGATGCCCTCGTCGGTGTTCGTCGGGGGCATCCTGATGTCCGTGATCACGACGTTGGGCCGGTGCTCCTCCACCGCGCGCAGGAGCGAATCGAGGTCGGGGCAGTACTCCAGCACCTCGACCTCGTCCTCCTCGCGCTCGAGCGCGCTGCGGATTCCCTCACGGATGAGGTACGCGTCCTCGGCGACGACGAGCCGGTAGACCGCCTCCCGGCCTGCCACCTCAGACGCCGACGACATCGCCGCTCCGATCGCTGTCAATGGCGACCCCGCCCGAGACGGTCGTCCCCGCCCCCGGGTCCGATCTCACGGCAAGCGTTCCACCGACTGCCCCGATCCGGTCGGTCATGTTCGTCAGCCCCGCTCCCCTCGTGCCCGGGCGCGGGACGAAGCCGACGCCGTCGTCGCGCACCGAGAAGCGCACCGCCTTGGGCTCCCGCCAGAGCCGCAGCGAGGCGACGGCGTCCTCGCCCGCGTGCTTCGCGACGTTTTGGAGCGCTTCGATGCAGCAATAGTAAATCGCTGTCTCGCGATCCTCGGAGAGGCGCCCGACGTCCTCGAGATCCAGGGTGAGAGCGACGCTCGCGCGCCGCGCGACCTCTCGGAGAGCCGCCTCGAGCCCCTCGTCGGCGAGGAGCGGCGGATAGATGCCGTGCGCGGTGGAGCGAAGCTCGTCGAGCGCGTCGTCGAAATCGGTCGCGAGCCCGTCGAGACGCTCCCCGAGCCCGTTCTCCCGGGCGAGGTCGCGAACGAGCTCGAGCTGGATCCGGAGCGCGACGAGCTTCTGCTGCACCCCGTCGTGAAGATCGCGCTCGATCTTCCGCCGCTCAGCCGAAGCCGCCCCCACGAGCCGTCGCTGGGAGGCGCGCAGCGCGTCCACCGAGTCGAGCAGGTCGTGCTCCAGCCGGCGATTCTCGAGAGTGAGGAGCGACGCGGCTCCGACAGCCTCCACGAGCTCCGGGTCCTCGCCCAGCGCGACGTCGTGCACGACCGCGAGAACCTGGGCGTCCCCGTGCCCGAACGCGCGCCAGGTCAAGCCCGCCGACTCCGGGTCGAGAACGGCGCGGGTCCCGTGCCGGTCCACGAAGTGCCCGCTCCGCGGCAGCCAGAAGACCAGGCGTGCTTGCGGGTCGTCGAGCACGCGCCGCACGAGCTGCTCGACGGCCGCGACCGACGGCCGGCCGACGAGCTTGCGGGCCATGAACGCGAGCGCCTCACCCGCGTAGGCCCGCGCGAAGAGCAGCCCTGCGATGAAACCCAGCGGGTAGACGATGCGCGCTCCCGCGAAGATCTCGATCCCCGAGCTGCCCGGGTGGACGCCGGCGAGGTCGACGACCACCGCGTTGATGGTGAAGACCGCGACGAGAGGGGCTGCCGAGACGAGGACGGGGAAGGTCAGCCGGCGCCGCGCGCGGCTCGCCCACGCGAAGCGGGCCGTCAGGAAACAGACGAGCCCGAGCCCCCAGGTCGCCTGCAGGACACCCTCGACGCGGCGAAAGACCTCGGCGGCCGCCGGCGCGTGGACGGCGAGCGCCGGATTGGCCGGGCAGGCCGTGGCGCAGCCGGTGATGCCGCTGACCCCGAACACGTTGGACGACATGAAGATCAGCGGGAGCTCGCCGAGCAGGAAGGTGCCGAGGGCGGCCGCCATCACGATCCACGCCGCGCCGGTGACCCGCGAGCCCGGGAAGACCAGCAACAACCAGGTCGCGCCCAGCGCGACGGCCCAGACGGCCAGCATCCCGATCAGATAAAGAACGGAATTGGGGGAGCCCGCCAGACCGGAGACGAGGACGAGTGCGCCCTCGGCGAGCAACAGGTTCCCGAAGGCGCTGGACGGACGAGCGCGCCGCCAGACCAGGCCGCCGAGGGCGAGGGCGGCGATGTTCGTGACGAGAACGGCCGAGAACGCAGTCGTCTGGCTCGTGACCCCGCCGGTGGCGACGACCGCGACTGCGGCGACGGCGCCGGCGAACGCAACCGCGATGACGACCAGATCCGACTTCTCGAGGGCGGTTCCGAAGGCATACTCGCGTAGCTCGGTCTCCAAATCGAGCTGCCCGAGCCCGGCCCCCCGGCTGACGGCTGAACCATTCAAGGGGACGACTGCTCCTCCCCGTCTACGGCGCGTGGCAGCAGCGTACGCACAGAAGGCAACTAGTGGCAAGACCACTGCCGGCGGCGCGGAACCGTCCGAGGCATAGGAGATCCTCCGTCCATGGAGCGTCTCGTCCGCTTCCCGGTGAAGACGATCCTCACCGTCCTCGGGCTGATCGTGGCGGTCTGGGCACTGCTCCACGTGATCGTGGTCGCCCGCTCCGTGATCGTCTACGTCCTGATTGCGATCTTCCTCGCGCTCGCGATCAACCCGCTCGTGGCGCTGCTCATGCGCAGAGGAGTGCGTTCACGCGGCGCCGCCTCGGGGATCGCGTGCCTGATCGTGCTCATCGGCATCGCGGCGATCGGCTACGCGTTCATCCCGACGCTGGTCGACAACGTCAACAACTTCGTCGACGCGGCTCCCGGCTATGTCCACGACCTGACCAAGGGCAAGGGCCGTCTCGGATTTCTCGAGACGAAGTACCACGTCGTGGAGCGACTCGAGCACTACGTGAAGCAGGGCGGCGCCAAGAAGCTCTTCGGACTGTCGGGCGCCGCGCTCACGGTGACGAAAGGCGTGCTCAGCTTCATCGTCGGCGCCGTCACGGTCGCATTTCTCACCTTCTTCATGCTCCTCGAGGGTCCGGCCTGGACGGAGCGCTTCTTCGGCCTCTTGCCTCCCGAGTCGCAGCCGCGCTGGCGCGGAGTCGGCAACGACATCTACCGCCAGATCGGCGGCTACGTCACGGGCAACCTGGCGATCAGCTTGATTGCGGGCGTGCTGGCGACCGTCGTGCTGCTCGTGCTCGGCGTCCCCTTCGCGGTGGCGCTCGGGCTCCTCGTGGGCCTCCTCGACCTCATACCGCTGGTGGGCGCGACCGTGGCCGCGATCATCGTGGTCGCGGTCGGGTTCCTGCACTCGGTCGTGGCGGGAATCGTCCTCATCATCTTCTTCGTCCTCTACCAGCAGGCCGAGAACCACGTCCTGCAGCCGCTCGTGTACAACCGAACAGTCTCTCTCTCGCCGCTCGCGATCCTCGTCTCGGTGCTCGTCGGCGCCGAGCTCGCGGGAGTCCTCGGCGCGCTCGCGGCGATCCCGGTCGCCGGCGCGATCCAGGTGTTGATCGTGGACTTCCTCCGCGCCCGCCGCGAGCGGGTGATCGAGACGCCTGCCGCGCCCTAGCGGCGCTCCTGCCGTGTCTCAGGGGGCGACGGTCGCCTCGGGTTGCCAGCGCCACTCGGCCAGCTCGGGCGGGTCCTCGCCGCGCGCACGAGCGTAGGTGCGCGCCTGCAGGCGTGCGTCCTCCATCTCCTGCCGGACGTGGCCCGCGCGGTCGGCGAGGCCGGGCACCCGGTCGATCACGTCGATGACGAGGTGGTAGCGGTCGAGGTCGTTCAGCATGACCATGTCGAACGGCGTCGTGGTCGTGCCCTCCTCCTTGTACCCGCGGACGTGGAGATTGGCGTGGTTCGTGCGCCGGTACGTGAGCCGATGGATCAGCCACGGGTAGCCGTGGTAGGCGAAGAGAACGGGGCGGCTCGTGGTGAACAGGGCGTCGAACTCGGCGTCCGGCAAGCCGTGAGGATGCTCGCTCTCCGGCTGCAGGCGCATCAGGTCCACCACGTTCACCAGCCGCACCTTGACCTCGGGTAGCCGCTCGCGGAGGATCGCAGCCGCGGCGAGCGTCTCGAGGGTGGGAACATCGCCGCAGCAGGCGAGAACGACGTCAGGCTCGCCGTCCTGGTCGTTCGAGGCCCAGTCCCAGATCCCGATTCCGCGCGTGCAGTGGAGGATTGCGTCGTCCATCGCCAGGAACTGCAGCGCCGGCTGCTTGCCGGCGACGATGACGTTCACGTAGTGGCGGCTGCGGAGGCAGTGGTCGGCGACGGAGAGCAGGCAGTTCGCGTCCGGGGGGAGGTAGACGCGGATGATCTCCGCCTTCTTGTTCACCACGTGGTCGATGAAGCCGGGGTCCTGGTGGGAGAAGCCGTTGTGGTCCTGCCGCCAGACATGCGACGACAGCAGGTAGTTGAGCGAGGCGATCGGTCTGCGCCAGGGGATGCCGTGCGTGACTTTCAGCCATTTCGCATGCTGGTTGAACATTGAATCCACGATGTGGATGAACGCCTCGTAGCAGTTGAAGAGACCGTGCCTGCCGGTGAGGAGGTAGCCCTCGAGCCATCCCTGGCACTGGTGCTCGGAGAGCATCTCCACGACGCGACCGCTGGGCGCGAGGTGCTCGTCGACGGGCTCGATTCTCGCGTCCCACTGCTTGTCGGTCACCTCGTAGACGGCGTCCAGTCGGTTCGAGGCGGTCTCGTCGGGCCCGAAGATGCGGAAGTTGTCGGGGTTCGACCGCACTACCTCGGTGAGCCACTCGCCGAGCACGCGGGTCGCCTCGGCAGTCTCTGCGGCGGGCTCGTCCACGGGAACGGCGAAGCGGCGGAAGTCGGGCAACTCGAGATCGCGCAGGAGAACGCCGCCGTTGGCCTTCGGGTTCGCCGACATCCGCCGCTCTCCGTCGGGAGCGAGCGGGGCGAGCTCGGCGCGCAGCGTGCCGCCCTCGTCGAACAGGTCCTCGGGCCGGTAGCTGCGGAGCCACTCCTCGAGCTGATCCAGGTGCCCCGGGTTCGTCCTGACCTCCGCGAGCGGCACCTGATGGGCTCGCCAGGTCCCCTCGACCGGTAGCCCGTCCACCTCGCTCGGTCCGGTCCAGCCCTTCGGCGTCCGGAACACGATCATCGCGCGGCGGTCGTCGAGTGCTCGGTCCAGGAGCTCGGCGAAGCGTCCGTGGACCGAGAGGAAGTCCTCGTCGTCGAAGCCGGCCGTGAAGACGAGCGGCTCGTGGCCGTAGCCGCGCAGAAGCGCCGCGAGCTCGTCCTCCGGGATGCGCGCGAGAACCGTCGGGTTCGCGATCTTGTAGCCGTTCAGGTGCAGGATCGGCAGGACCCGTCCGTCGCTTTCGGCGTTCAGGAACTTGTTCGAATGCCAGCTCGTCGCCAGCGGGCCCGTCTCCGCCTCGCCGTCCCCGACCACGCAGGCGACGGTCAGCCCGGGATCGTCGAAGGCGGCGCCGTAGGCATGTGAGAGCGCGTAGCCGAGCTCGCCCCCCTCGTGGATGGACCCCGGCGTCTCCGGAGCAGCGTGGCTCGGGATCCCGCCGGGGAACGAGAACTGCCGGAACAGGGCCTGCAGCCCGGCCTCGTCTCGCGAGACATGCGGGTAGAGCTCGCTGTACGTCCCCTCCAGGTACGCCTGCGAGACGACCGCCGGGCCGCCGTGGCCGGGCCCGCAGACGAAGATCGCGTCCAGATCTCGCTCGCGAATGGCCCGATTCAGGTGCGTGTAGAGGAAGTTCAGGCCCGGTGTCGTTCCCCAGTGACCGAGGAGTCTCGGCTTGACGTGCTCCGGTTGCAGTGGCTCGCGGAGCAGCGGGTTGCCGAGCAGATAGATCTGCCCGACCGAGAGGTAGTTCGAGGCACGCCAGTACGCGTCCAGCGCGCGCAGCTCGTCATCGGTCACGACAATCTCCTTCGATGGACGTCCTGGTGGTCAACGCGGGCTCCACGAGCCTCAAGCTTCACCTCGTTCACGGGAACGAATCCCGCCTGGTGGACGACTTCGTCGAGGCGGACGCGGTCGGGCACCGCGTCGTCCACGGCGGGAGCCGCTTCGTCGGCCCGACGGTCGTCGACGACGACGTGGAGACGGCCATCCAGGAGCTCGCCGTGCTCGCGCCGCTCCACAACCGTCGCGCCCTCGAGGAGATCCGCCGCGCCCGCGAGGCGGTGCCGAGCGTCCCGCACGTCGCGGTCTTCGACACCGCGTTCCACCGCACCATGCCGCCTGCGGCATCCACGTACGCCGTCCCGCAGCGTTGGCGCGACGAATGGGGTGTCTACCGCTACGGCTTTCACGGCATCTCCGTCCAGTGGGTCGCCTCCCAGGTCGACGCCGAGCGCCTCGTCGTCTGCCACCTCGGCGGCGGCTGCTCGATCACGGCGGTTCGCGACGGACGCTCGGTGGACACCACGATGGGATTCTCCCCGCTCGAAGGCGTCCCGATGGCGACACGCTCCGGCTCGGTCGACCCCGGCGCGCTTCTCTACCTCCTCCGCGAGCGCTTGCTGGCGGAGGACGAGCTCGAGCAGGCGCTCGAGCACGAGTCGGGTCTCGCCGGCCTCTCCGGCGGCGGATCCGGAGACGCACGGGAGGCCTCGCCTCTGGCGCTCGAGGTGTTCGTCCACCGAGTCGCGGGCGCGGTCGCCTCCATGGCGGCTGCCTGCGGCGGTATCGACGTCCTCGCCTTCACCGGAGGGATCGGCGAGCACGCCGACGAGATCCGCCACCGGATCGTGGAGCGGGCTCGCTTCCTCGGGGACTTCCGCGTAGCGGTCGTTCCCTCGCACGAGGAGCTCGTGATCGCTGCCGAGACCCGCAGCCTCCTCGAACGCCGAGTCACCTCGTGACTTCCTGACCCTCGGCCGCCATACGCTCGGCGCGCTGCCTGATCCCGCGGAGCATCTTGCGCTCCATGACCAGCGAGCCGGGCTCCATCGGGACCATGCCGAGCCTGTCCTGCAGCCCCCGCAGCCGAAAGCGGTTGCGGCTGATGAGGCGCGTGCCTCCATCCCACGCTTCGAGTACGAACGTCCAGACCCAGTTGCCGTCGGCCGAGCGGACTGCGAGCACCCGCTCCGGCTCGACGATTGCGTAGGTCATGCGGTTGGCGCCGAAACCGAATCCGTCGCCGACCTCTGGATGCTGGAACTCCGGCAGGACCCGGTCGGCACTGTGCATGTCGAGGCCGAGGAGGTTCTCGATCCAGTCGTACGTGTACGCCCCACCGCGAGGAGCCGGTCCCATCTGGGCGATCCAGGGCCAGACGGCCGAGGGCGGCGCGTCGATGGTGATCGCCCGGGTGGCGACGCCGTCCGCATCCTCGAGCAGCTCGTCGCCCGGCAGTCGAGCACCCGCCTCCTCCGGCGTCGCACCCCAGGTCAGAATCGGGCGCCGCAGGAACCTGCGGTAGGCGGCGGCGGAGGCGGCGAGTGCGCCGCCGCCGAGCAGAAGTGCTCTGAGTCTCATGACGCCGCTCCCTCTCGTCCTAGGCCGTCCCGGCGAGCGGTGCCGATCCAGCGGTCTCGCCGGGCACTGCGGAGGGCTCGTTTTCTCCCATGTCGAGCCGGAAGGGCGGATACCGGTCGGTCATGAGCGCTGCGTAGGCCGCAACGCGCAGCCCCCAGCGGTTGAGCCCGAGCACCAAGTCGTAGATACCGCGGGGATAGGTGCCGGTGAAGAGCAGAGCGACACCGGCGATCACGACGAGCAGCGTGACGAGTCCGCCGCTCGAGGCTCCGCCGACGAACACACCGACGATGAGGTACTGCGGAATCGCCAGAAGCCACCACTTGACCAGCACGAGACCCCGCGAGAGGCGTTCCGGATACTCGACCTCCAGCGTGGCCGGATAGTCCGGGACGGCCCGAAGAGTGAAGGGTGGATACCGATCTGTCCCGAGGGCGTTGAGGGAGTAGAAGCTGACCCTCCACGTCCAGCGAAGGACACCGACGTTGAACTGGAAGATCGAGCGGGGATAGCGCCCGGTGAAGAGGATCGCGAAGAACGCGACGATGGTCAGCGCGAGAAACGCGATCCAGAGCAGCGCGAGAACGAGGTAGTGCGGGATCGCGAGCAACCATTTGACGAGCCAGAGCCAGCGGCTCAGCGGCGCGTCCAGCGTCCCCTCGACCCGTACTGGATAAAC
>JAICLM010000253.1 GCA_025927435.1 Thermoleophilia bacterium
GCCTGGATGCCGGTCATGCGCGGCATGCTGACGTCGAGGATCGCGAGATGGACGTCCTCGGCGAGCGCCAGCTCGACCGCCTGCGCACCGTCTTCCGCCTCGGCGACGACTTCGAGATCCGGCTGGGCGTCGAGCACGCGCTTCAAGCCCGACCGCACGATCGGGTGGTCGTCTGCGACGAGGATGCGGGTGACGATCGGGATCGGCATCAGCGCTCCGTGGGCACCTCGAGCCGCACCTCGACGCCGCGCGACGCAAGCCGTTTCACGGCGAGCGCGCCGCCCACAAGGAGCGCGCGTTCGCGCATGCCTCGCAATCCACCGCTGCCGTTCGGCGCGACGCCGTCGGAAAAGCCTCGTCCGTCGTCGGACACGCGCAGCACGACGCTTCCGGCACCGGGCGCGAGCGCAACCTCCACCTTGCTCGCGCCGGCGTGCCGCGCGACGTTCGTCAGGCTCTCCTGCGCGACGCGGTAGATCGCAAGCTCGGCGTCGGGTGAGAGCGGCGGCAGATCAGGGGCGAGCTTGCGCTCGACGGCGATGCCGCTGACGGCGGCGAACTTCGTCGAGAGCTCGGTCAGTGCGCTGACGAGGCCGAGCTGCTCCAGCATCTCCGGTCGTAGCTCCTGCGCGATCCGCCGCACCTCTTCGAGCGCCTGACGCACCGCCTGCTTCGTCTCCGCCACCCGCTCGGCCGGCGCGCCGAGCGAGTCGAGCTGGAGCAGCACGCCGGTCAGCACCTGGCCGACCTCGTCGTGCAGGCCGAGCGCGATCCGCCGCCGCTCCGTCTCCTGCGCGGCGAGGATGCGCCGGCTGCTCTCGTGCCGCTCCGCCTCGAGCCGCTCGAGCATCTCGTTGAACGCACGCACGAGCGCTGTCACCTCGACGCCGCCTCCCTCCGCAAGCCGCTGGCCCGGACGAAGGAGGTCGACGGTCTGCATGCGCTGGAGCAGCCGGTCGAGCGGCGCGAACACGGGACGGAGCAGCATCACGTTCGCCGCGAGCATCAACGCAAGCCCGACGACGAGCACGACTCCCTCGACGAGCGCGATCGGCGCGCTGATCGTCAGCGGCGTCGTGGCGAGGAGCAGCGTCGCCGCCGCCAGCAGGAGCGCATTGATCGCGAAGACCCGCCAGAGCAGCGGCAACCGGTTCGGTCTCACGCGCGGGTTCTACCCCGCCGGAGCCTCTTCGAGCAGCTCGAGGCGCTGCTCGCTGCGCCGCCGCGTCTGCGGCGGCGCGACGAGCACCGGCGCCGGCGTCGCCGCCTCGAGCTCCCGGGCGAGCGTGCAACGGAGCGTTCGCCCGCGCAGCCCGGTCGTGCGCGAGCCGAGGACGACGAGATCGGCGCCCTCCTCGGCGGCGATCTGGGCGAGCAGCTGCGCGCGCTCGCCGAAGTCGATCCGCAGCTCGACGCCCCGGCTCGGTGCGTGCTCCTCTGCGATCGAGGTGAGCGCACGCTCCGCGCCGCCGAGCCGCTGCCGCGCCGTCACGCTCTCCTCCGCCCCGCGCGGGACGCCGTCGAGCGCGTGCGCGTAGACGAGCCGCACGTCGAGCCGCTCCGCGAGCGCGCCCGCGAGCTGGGCGGCGGCGCGGCCGTCGTTCGTGTCCGTCACTCCGCAAACGATCGTGCCTGTCATCGGTGCCTCCCTTGTCTCGGTCATCTGGCCGCATCGTCGCCGCGACGCCGTCGGGCCGCTATGGGTCGTGGACCGCAGAAAGATGGGTGCAGCGCTCCATTTCACCCGCCGTCCGGCCGGGCGAGAGTGCGGCCACGTTCCCGATCGAAGGAGGAGAGATGGTGGACACGGTGATCACACGCGAGGGGCTCGCCCGGCTGACCTACGAGCTCGAGCAGTTGCGGACGCACGGCCGGCGGGAGATAGCCGAGCGGATCCGCGCCGCGGTCGCGACGAACGCCAACGTCGTCGAGAGCGCGGAGTACCACGAGGCGCGCGACGACCAGGCGACGCTCGAACGGCGGATCGCGGTGCTCGAGGAGCGGCTCGCGCTGGCGCGGCTCGCGGATCCGGACGGCACGAACGGGCTCGTCGACGTGGGAGAGCGCGTCGGCGTGCGCGACGTCGAGAGCGGGCGCCGCGTGCAGTACGAGCTCGTCGGCGCGCTCGAGGCGGACGTGTCGAAGGGGCGCGTCTCGGTGCTCTCGCCCGTCGGCCGCGCGCTCATCGGCAGGCGCCGCGGCGAGGTCGCCGTCGTCGATGCACCGCAGGGCGAGGTGCGCCTGAAGATCCTCTCGATCGTGACGCCGTAGATCACTCGAACAACCTAATTCGAGCGCTCTCGGCGCACGGCTCAGTCGATCGTGACCTGCAGTGACTCCGGTTGTTCCTCGTCCGCCTGCGGCTCGTCGTCTGCGAGCACAGACTCGAGCGTCCGCCGAAGCTGCGCCTTCAGGTCGCCCTCGAGCCGCCGGAGCCGCTCAACCTCGGCCGCCTTCTGCTTCAGCGAGCCACGCGCCGCGTGCTCGATTTCAGCCGCCCGCCGGTGCGCCGCCTTCAGGAGCGCCTCACACTCCGCCCGCGTCGATTCGCGTGTCTCGCGGGCGCTCCGCTGCGCTGTTGCGAGCAGCGCCCGCACCATCTCCTCGCGCCCCTCGTGCTCATTCGCTGCGGCACGGAGCCGTGAGAGCTCCTCCATCAGCGGGGCGCTCCGCTCGTGCAACTCCTGCTCGACGCGCTCGTATCGTGACTCCTCCAGCCGCGCGAGCTGCTCATCCTTTGCGGCGAGCTGCGCCTCGAGGTCCGCGATTCGGCTCCTCAGCGAGGTCTCTTCCTTCACCCACGTGTCGTGCGCACGCGTCGCCTGCCCGTAATCCCACGCAATGCGCAGCAGGAACTCCTCAACGGCGTCCTTCTGGTACCCGCGCATCCCGACAGGGAGCTTGCTCGCGTTGATCTCTTCTGGCTTGATCGGCACAGCGCACGACTCCTTCGAACGAGTGATCCGAACCGTAGCGCGCAGCGTTTCTCAGCGCTAGTGGTCAGGCCGACCGCGGGCCGAGGCCCGAACGGCCAATCTGGACGCTGTACGTCCCACCCGGGAGCGGCAGCGGCCGAC
>JAICLM010000172.1 GCA_025927435.1 Thermoleophilia bacterium
AGCACATCTCCCAGACCACGACCTACTCGGTCGATCTTCTGAACGGCGACTACGCGCAGTCGATCGTCGACTACGACCTCGCCGAGAGCCACATGGACATGATGGCCGACACCCTCACCCAGGGAATCATCGCCCAGTTCCCACAGCACTTCCACGGCGGACGTCCCGGCTGAGAAGAGACGCTCTGCAGTCCGGGGAGGCGCCGTTCGGAACCGGCGGCGCCTCCTGGAGTGCGGTCGAGTGCTGGGACGGCTGCCACACGGCTGCTGAACACCTGCGACGGGGGACGATCGCCCCCGATTTGTCTGCTGTCGGCTCTCACGACCGAACTAAAGATGGTGTCTCGACCCCATCGCGCCGCGCATGCGGTGCGGCGACGCTGCTCCCGATCGATCCGCGACCAAAAGGAGCAGACCGAGATGAACGACCTGGTGATCACGCGCGAGGGATTCGACCGCCTGTGCGAGGAGCTCGAGCGGCTCAAGGGCGAGGAGCGGCGTCGGGTGGCCGACCGCCTGCGCCTGGCGACGACGACCGAGGCGAACCTGGCTCAGAACATGGAGTACCTCGATGCCCGCGAGGAGAAGCTCGACCTCGAGCGGCGCATCTATTTGCTGCGTGAGCGGTTGCGCGAGGCCAGGGTCGTCAAGCCCCGCCCCGGCAACGGGCGCGTTGATCCGGGCGAGCGCGTCCGCGTCCGCGAGGTCGCCTCCGGGCGCTCGCTCGAGCTCGAGCTCGTGGGGCAGCTCGAGGCCGACGTCGCGGCAGGACGGGTCTCGGTCGCTTCTCCGCTCGGCCAGGCGCTCGTCGGCCTCCGCAAGGGCGAGATCGCCAACGTCATCGCCCCCCGAGGCAGGTTCGCCTTCGAGGTGATGGCGGTCGAGGTTCCCGCTCCAGCCGCGTGACCTCGCTCAGCCGTCGAGCTCGACGACTTCCAGCCGACTGACCCGACCACCGTCCTCTACCGAGAGCACCTCGCCCACCCGACGGCCCAGGAGCGACGCCCCAAGCGGCGTGCGAATGGAGATCTCTCCCTCGGCGGGGTGCTCGCCCTCTCGTTCGACCAGCCGGTAGTCGCGGACGACGCTCGTCGTCAGGTCGAGCACGGTGACCCGCTCGCCGACCTCGGCCTCGCCGTCGTGCGCCGGCGGAACAACCTGCGCGCTGTGCGAGCTCATGACGCCTCCCCGACGACCAGCGTGGCGGCGAGAGACAGGACGACGATCGTTATCAAGAGCCAGGCGATCACGCGGCGAAACCCGGTCATCTCCCTAGAGCCTCCTTCCGGTCCGAGTGCACCTCCACGGTGCCCGGCGCCGGCTCGCGTCGCCATCGGGTCGAGGCCCCATCTCGGGGCTTGCCTAGGGCTGGATCAGGCCGCGGCGGATCGCGTAGCGGGTGAGCTCGACCCGGTCGCTCATGCCGAGCTTGTCGAGGATGTTCTGCCGGTGCCGCTCGACCGTCTTGACGCTGATCACGAGCTCCTGGGCGATTTCCTTCGACGTGTACGCCTCGGCGATGAGCTTCAGCACCTGCAGCTCGCGGGGAGTGAGGATGTCGAACTGCTCCTCCTCCGGCCGGCCCCGGTCGACGAAGTCCTTGACCAGCGTCGAGACCGCAGACGGGTAGAGGAACGACTGGCCGCGCATCGTGCGTCGCACCGCCTCCACGATGTCCTGGTCGGCGTCCGACTTGAGCACGTACCCGGAGGCGCCGGCCTTCAGCGACTCGAAGAGGAACTGCTCGCTGTCGTACATCGAGAGCATCAGCAGTTTCAGCTCCGGCTTGCGCTTGTGGAGCTCGTCCGCCGCCTGGATCCCGGTCGTCTTCGGCATCGAGACGTCGAGGATCGCGAGATGGACGTCGTCGCTCAGTGCCTTCTTCACCGCCTCGGCGCCGTCGTCGGCTTCCGCGACGACCTCCATGTCGGGCTGGGCGTCGATGATCTTCTTCAAGCCCGAGCGGACGATCGGATGATCGTCGGCGACGAGGATGCGGGTCACGAGCGGGATCGGCATCAGTCTTCTCCTGCCGGCACTTCCAGTCTCACCTCGACGCCTCCCTCGCCGCCGCGCTTGACCGCGAGCGCACCGCCGACGAGCAGCGCGCGCTCGCGCATTCCGCGCAGGCCGCCGTGGCCGTTGAGCGCAAACGGATCGGGTGTGGGGATTCCCCGGCCGTCGTCGATTATGCGCAGGACGACGCTGTCGGGGCCGGGCTGGAGCGCGATCTCGACCCGAGACGCATCGGCGTGCCGCGCGACGTTCGTCAGGCTCTCCTGCGCGACCCGGTAGACGGCCAGCTCGGAATCGTCCGAGAGCGGCGGCAGGTCGGTGGCGAAGCGCCGCTCGACCCGAATGCCGCTCGAATCGGCGAACTTGCGCGAGAGCTCGGTCAGCGCGCTGACCAGTCCGAGCTGCTCGAGCATCTCCGGACGGAGCTCGCGTGCGATCCGCCGCACCTCCTCGAGCGCCTGCCGCACCGCCTCCTTCGTCTCGTCGTCCTCGAGCCGGAGCAGCACTCCGGTCAGGACCTGTCCGACCTCGTCGTGGAGACCGCTGGCGATGCGCCGCCGCTCGGCCTCCTGGGCGCGCAACGCACGCTGCCCGCTCTCGCGGCGTTCGGTCTCGAGTCGCTCCAGCATTTCGTTGAAGCCGCGGGTCAGCTCGGCGACTTCGACGCCGCCCTGCTCGGGAATCCGCTGGCCCGGCTGGAGAAGATCGATCTTCCGCATCCGGTCGACCAGGCGGTGGACCGGCTGCAGCGTGTGACGAAGGAGAAGGAGGTTGGCAGCGAGCATCACCGCGAGCGCCACCGCGAGCACGATGGCCTCGACGATCGCGATCGGCTCGTGGATCGTGACCGGGGTCAACGCGAGCAGGAGCGTCGCGATGACGAGCAGCGTGGCGTTGATCGCGAAGACCCGCCAGAGCAGCGGTAGGCGTGAGAGGCGCATCGGTATCCGGACCGAAGCCGAGCGTAACTACTGCACAGCCGCGTCAGCTGCCAGCGCGAGCCTGTGTTCCGTGCGCTTCCGTGTCGTCGGCGGGGCCACGACGACCGGGATCGGCGTTGCGGCCTCCAGTTCGCGCGCGAGCGTGGAGCGGAGCTTGCGGCTGCCGAATCCGGCCGGCCGCGAGCCGATCACGACGAGGTCGGCTCCCTCCTCGGCCGCGACCTGGGCCAGCGCCTCCGCCCGGTTGCCGAGCATGATGCGCTTCTCGGCTCCCTCGCCCAGCTCCCGGGCGATCTCGTCGAGGGCTTGCTCCGCCCCCGCCTGGCGCTGCCGGGCGGTCAGGCTTTCATGGGTGCCCTGCGGCACCCCGTCGACGACGTACACGAGCACGAGCCGAAGCCCCAGGCGCGTCCCGAGCGCGCTCGCGAGCTCGGCGGCACTGCGCCCGTCGGGGGTCTCTGTCACCCCGCACACCACGGTCCCTCTGGTCATCGTTCCTCCTGATTCGTGTTGACTCACGACTCCCAGCCTTGCCGCTGCGAGCTCAGGGCGCGATGGGGCGCGGCCCCCATTTGCAGCCCGCGGATTCGCCAGTTGCAGGCGGATCGTGGGCATGGGGCGTCGATCCCTCCCTAATCGGGTGCCGAGCCCATGGTCGTGGAGTGGCTGAACCGGAACCATGGGACTCGGTGGAACGGACTCACGGCTGTCGCACACCTCAGGGAAACCGGGCAGCGAGCATCCGGACCGCCGGCAAAGGCCGGGGCGCACAACCCCCCGGTGCGCCCCGGCCGATCGAGAGCCCTCGATGAGGAGGTTCGAGTGAAACGCTCTATCCGGCGAAATCCCTTCAAGGCCCTATTCGGCGCGACGAGGCGCGAGCAGTACGTGGAGCGCTATGTGCTGCGCGAGCACGCGAAGGGGCGAGCGTTCGCCGAGATCCTCGAGGACCCGTACGTTCGCGCCTGGTCCACTCCGCAGGAGCGCGCGAGACTGCTCGAGCGGCCGACGGTGATCGCGGCGATCGGCGAGCACGCGGTCTCCGACCTGAAGGCTGCTGTCGCACGGGCCGGCGCGTAGAGCGCCCGCGTACGAGTCGCTCGTCGAGGTGGTGACCGCGTCGGGATGGGTGTGCCCGCCCGTCCTCGGCGTGGCGGCGCTCGACGCGGTGTTCCCTCGTCGTCCCCAGCGAGGCGACGGCGACCAGGCTCTCCGCCGGTCTCGGCGGCGTGTCGTGACGCCGTTTCGCCGCGTACGGCGCGCGGTCAGCAACTACCGGCGGCCCAGCGCAGGCTGAAGCAGTCGCCGCTCGGCCTTCCGTCGCTGCATCCGCTCGGGATCGGCCACCGGGACGGCGGCGAGCAAGGCGCGGGTGTAGTCGGTCTGCGGCTGCGTGTAGACCTGCTCGGCCGGCCCTTGCTCGACGATCCGCCCTTCGTGCATGACGGCGATCGTGTCGCTCATCGCGCGGACGACCGCGAGGTCGTGGGCGATGAACAGGTACGCCACGCCGAGGTCGCGCTGCAGGTCCTTGAGGAGATTGAGTATCTGCGCCTGGATCGAGACGTCGAGCGCGGAGACGGGCTCGTCGCAGACAATCAGCTTCGGATTGAGTGCGAGTGCCCGCGCGATGCCGATCCGCTGCCGCTGGCCGCCGGAGAACTCGTGCGGGTAGCGGTTGGTGTAGGAGGCCTCGAGACCGACGAGCTCGAGCAGCCGCGCGACGGCGGCGCGGCGCGTCCGCAGGGTTCCGATCCCGTGCGTCCGGAGCGGCTCGGCGAGGATGCGGCCGACGGTCATGCGTGGGTTGAGCGACGCGTAGGGGTCCTGGAAGACGATCTGCATCTCGCGCCGCATCCGGCGGAGCTCTTCGGCTCGTAGCCGTGTCAGCTCGCGCCCCAGGAAGCGCACGGAGCCGGCGGTCGGGCGAAGCAGCTGGAGCGCGGCGTACGCGGTCGTCGACTTGCCGGAGCCCGACTCGCCGACGAGCCCGAGCGTCTGCCCTTCCTCGATCTCGAAG
>JAICLM010000124.1 GCA_025927435.1 Thermoleophilia bacterium
CTTCAGCCCGGGCCCGGGGCTCGGAGGGCACTGTATCCCGGTCGATCCGTTCTACCTCACGTGGAAGGCGCGCGAATTCGGCTTCTACACGGAGTTCATCGAGCTCGCCGGCAAGGTCAACGAGGAGATGCCGTACTTCTGCCGTTCGCTCGTGTCGCAGGCGCTCAACCACCACGCACAGCGCGCGATGAAGGGGTCGCGGATCCTCGTGCTCGGCGTCGCGTACAAGCCGGACATCGGCGACCTGCGTGAGTCGCCGGCGCTGAAGCTCATCTCGCTGCTGCAGAACGCGGGTGCCGAAGTCTCGTACCACGACCCGCACGTACCGCGCATCGACGAGCAGGGCATCGAGCTCTCTGCGGTCGCGTACGAGCCGGGGAGCTACGACTGCGTCGTCATCGTCACCGACCACTCCTCGCTCGACTACGAGCAGCTCGTGGACGAGGCGTCGCTCGTCGTCGACCTCCGCAACGCGACGGGCGCCAGGGGCAGCGCGGCGGAGCACGTCTTCAAGCTGTGAGCGAGAGACTGCGCGTCGGCCAGGCGGGGCTCGGCTACTGGGGCCGCAACCTCGCGCGCAACTTCGACGACCTCACCGAGCTCCGGTGGCTCTGCGACTCCAGCGAGGAGCGGCTCGCCGAGTTCGCCGAGCGCTATCCGGACGCACGAGTCACCGGCGACTTCGACGAGCTCCTCGCCGCGGACGACGTCGACGCCGTTGTGATCGCCACCCCCGTCCCGACCCACTACCCGCTCGCCCGCGCGGCCCTCGCCGCCGGCAAGCACGTCTTCGTCGAGAAGCCGCCGGCGATGCAGGTCGCGGAGATGGCGGAGCTGATCGGCCTCGCCGAGTCGGGCGGGCTCGTCCTCATGCCGGGCCATCTCCTCCTCTATCACCCAGCCGTGCAGAAGCTGAAGGAGCTGATCGACGACGGAGAGCTCGGCGAGGTGCTCGTCGTCTACGGCAACCGCCAGAACCTCGGCAAGATCCGCATGGACGAGAACGCGCTCTGGTCGCTCGGCGTCCACGACTTATCGGTGATCCAGTACCTGATCGAGGAGGAGATCGTCGAGGCCGCCGCGCACGGCCACGCTTTCCTCAACAAGGGGGTCGAGGACGTGGTGTTCTGCTACCTGCGGTTCGCGTCCGGGAAGATCGCCCACATGCATCTCTCGTGGCTCGATCCGCACAAGATGCGGCGGCTCACGGTGGTGGGCCGCGACAAGATGGCCGTCTTCGACGACATGGAGCTCGACCACAAGATCACGGTCTACGACAAGGCGCCCGAGCAGCCGTCGGAGACGTACGGCGAGTGGCGGACGCGGACCGGCGACACGTTCAGCCCCAAGCTCTCGAACGCCGAGCCCCTCAGGCTCGAGTGCGGGCACTTCGTCCGGCTCGTGCAGGAGGGCTGGGACGGGCGCGAGATGCGCGACGGCCTCGAGGTCGTGCGCGCACTCGAGCTCCTCACGGAAAGCTTGCGCAATGGCGGCTGAGCCCGAGATCCATCCCACCGCAATCGTCTATCCGGGCACCAAGCTCGGCGAGGGCGTGAAGGTGCTCGAGCACGCCGTCGTCGGCAAGCAGCCGGCCCTCTCCCCGCGCTCGACGGCGAAGCGCGAGGAGCTGCCGCCGGCGGAGATCGGCGACGGGACGATCGTCTCCACCGGGGCGGTGGTCTTCGCCGGAGCGAAGATCGGAGCGCGCGTGATCCTCGGCGACCAGTCGTGCGTCCGCGAGCGGGTCGTGGTGGGGGACGACGTCGTCATAGGCCGCGGCTCCCTCGTGGAGAACGACACGACGATCGGAGCGATGACGAAGATCCAGGCCGAGGCGTACATCACCGCGTACTCGACGCTCGAGGAGCACGTGTTCATCGCCCCCTGCGTGGTGACCACCAACGACAACTTCATGGGCCGCACCGAGCGGCGTCACGAGCTGGTCGAGGGGCCGACGATCCGGCGCGGCGCGCGGATCGGCGGCGCCGCCGTCCTTCTCCCCGGCATCGAGATCGGCGAGGAGGCCTTCGTGGGTGCCGGCGCGGTCGTGACGAAGGACGTGCAGGCGCGGATGGTCGTCGTCGGCAACCCGGCGCGGGTGATGCGCGGAGTGCCCGAGGAGGAGCTCCTCGAGAACCAGTAGAGGCGCTAGCCGCGCTTCGTCACGCGCAGCGTGTAGCGGCCGGCGCCGTTGCGCGCGATCCGTAGCTGGACGTCGTACCAGCCCGTGTGCGCCGCCCGGTAGGAGACGTGCTGCGTCTTCCAGGGCCGTCGCGCCCGCGCCACGAGCCACTTTCGCCCGTGCAGCGACTTCGTCCCGGGCCGCCAGACGGTCAGTCCGACGGCGGCGTTCGACCAGCGCGCGACGGCCCGCACGTCCACGCGCTGCCCTCGCACCAGCCGCACGCGATAGACGTCCCGGGGATCGTCCCAGGCATCGAGCGTCGCGTTGACGGCCGGGCGCTTCCCCCACCGCTTCCTCGCCTGCCGGGCGCTGTCGTTCGGCTCGAGGCGGTCGGCCGGCGGCATGGAATTGCCCGAGCTCAGGAAGTTGGCGGCCTTCGCCACGTCGAGGCTCCCCCAGCCGCTGAACTTGTCGCGCCCCGTCGGACACTCGTCACAGCCGGACTCGGCATCGACGTCGTCCGTGTGCCGCTCGAGAATCCTCGTCACCTGGCTGCTCGTGAGTGACGAGTCGAGGCCGAACAGAACGGCCGCGGCCGCCGAGACCTGCGGAGCCGCGAAGGAGGTCCCCACGGGGTGGCGATAGTCGCCGCTCGCGCAGTCCGTGTAGCCCTGGGGCGTGCAGCCCGACTGGGCGGCCGTCAGCTCCTTCGGGAAGGTGGAGAAGATGCCGACTCCGGGCGCGGCGATGTCCACGTAGACCGGATCCTGGTCGGAGAAGTCGGGGACCTTGCCGGAGCGGGTGAGAGCGCCGACGCCGATCACGTGCGGCAGGGCCGACGGCCAGCTCGCATAGGGCCACGGCGTCGTGTACGCCTCGTCCGAGTTCCCGACGGCGGCGACGACGACCGCCCCTTTCTCGACGGCGTAGTTCACCGCCTTGGCCTCGACCTTCGAGAAGCTGTCGAGCGTCTTGTCGTCCGGATCGCGGACGGCGCCGAAGCTGAGGTTGACGACCCTGGCGCCCTGGTCGACGGCCCAGCGAATGCCGGCTGCCTCGGCCTTGAGCGGGATCGTGCCGTCGGCGGCGACGACCTTGGCCACGAGCAGTTGCGAGGAGTACGCGAGACCGACGACGCCGGCGGCGTTCAGGGCGCCGGCGATCTCGCCGGCCACGATCGTGCCGTGCCCCTGGCTGTCCATGCAGGGGCTGCCGCCGACGAAGCTCTTCGACTTCGCGATCCGTCCGGCGAAGTCGGGCAGCGAGCACTCGACGCCGGAGTCGACGATCGCGACCTTCACGGGGTCGAGCGTCGGGGGAACGGCCCACGCGTCGAACGCGTTGTCCTGGCCGAGGTACCACTGCTTCGCGTAGTACGCGTTCGTCGGAGTGAAAGCGGCAGCGGAAGAGGTCGCGACGAGTGCAGCCCCTACCGCGCCGACCAGCGCGACCCTCAGCCTGTTCACTACCTCACGGTAGCCGTCTTGACCCGAATCCGCACGGGCGCGGCTGCCTGATTCCCGGTCGAGAGCCGGTAGTCGGTGGTCAGCCTCGGCTTGACGGAGAAGTGGAAGGCGCCGGTCGTGGTGACCTTCCGGAACGGCTTCCACGGCCCTCCGGCGGTCGATCGCTGCACGACGACCCCGCGGACGCCCCGTGCGACCCCGGTCAGGGTGACTCGCCTGCCGCGCCGGATCGCCGGATTCGGCGTCGGCGGCTGCAGCGACAGCACACCGACGGAGAACCACGCCGAGCGGAGACCGAGCGCCGCTGCGATGCGGGCACCGCCGACGGTCGCCGTGAGCTGCGAGCCGCGCGAGATCGACGTGACCGTGAGTGACTTAACGCGTCGCGACGAGTTGTGCTTGACGGTGGCGTCGACGACCCGGCCCACCACTCCGACCGCTTTCCCGAGCGTCTTTCCCGTCACCGGCAGCGGCCCCCACTTGTGATACGGCGAAATCGTGTCGTAGGGGTCCCGCACCGAGACGAGATACGGACGGCCCGGGGCGCCGAACGCGTCGACCGCCGCCTGCGTCCAGCCGCCGGTGCTCGAGGAAAAGAGGGTGTCGGCCACGGTCCCGTCGTAGAGGAGCACCTCGCCGGCCGTCGCATCCACCGCCTGCCTCCCGGCTGCGGTCTCCGCAGACGCACCGAGGTAGGCCTCGCTGCGGCCGTCGGCGTAGACGTCGAACGGCGCGCCGGCCTTCCGGCTCGCGAGAGCGTAGGAGCGGCCGGCGACCGCCTGCGCCTGGAGCGCGGCGGGGAGCCAGCTCGAGGGCATCTCCACCGGAACCACACCGTAGAGGTACTGCTGGAGCCCGACGACGTTGATCGCGCGGAGCTTCTTGCTCGGCACGTCGACCAGGATCCGGCCGCGATAGCGGCGACCGAGCGTGAGCGTCGAGCCGCTCGTCGGGGAGAACGTGAGCGGCGGAGTGAGAGCCTGCTCGGGCCCGTCATCCACCGCCAACTCGAGCGCCGGCGTCAGCGTCGTCTTACCGGCGGGGAGCGTGTGGTCGATGCCGTCGCCGTCCTCGACGGCGATCGGCTTCTTCGACGAGATCGTCAGCGTCTTCTTCCCGCTCGCGAGCAGGACCCGGATCGAGGTCTTCGTCGTCGTGCCGAGCTCCGTGCCCGGGTAATAGGCGGCGAGGATCTGGTCGTACGTGTAGCCCTGCTGTGCGTATCCCTGGGCTCCCCACTGCCCCATCCCGACGCCGTGCCCGTAACCGTGGCCCTTGACGAGGAAGAGCGCTCCGGAGCCCGCCGGCGCTACATACTTGGGGCCCGGCGCGGGCGCCGCGTGCGGCGCCGACGCGAGCAGCACCGCGGCGACGACGGCAGAGAGGGCGATCAGCGGGCGAGCCAGAACGACACGAGAGTAGCTTCCGTTCCGTCCGGACGGCCTGTAGAATCTCGGAGACATTTGCGAGGCGACGGAGCCTCGGCGGCCACACTGTCGTTTGACGACATCGGTGGTTGCCGGGGCTTTTTGCGTACAAGGAGGGAGAATGGCCTACGTGGAGAGCAGGAACCGGGCGACCAGCGACCCGGAGACGCGCAAGGAGGTGCTTGCGGAGATCGAGTCCCGCGGCATCCAGGACGTACTCCTCTGGTTCACCGATCTCGAGGGGCATCTCAAGAGCTTCGCCATCACGATCAGCGAGCTCGAGGGTGCACTCGACGACGGGATGGGCTTCGACGGATCCTCGATCACCGGCTTCAACGCGATCGAGGAGTCGGACATGGTCGCGATCCCGGACCCCGACACGTTCCGGGTGCTGCCCGACGGCCAGACGGGTCGGATGATCTGCGACGTCGTCACCCCCGACGGCGAGCCGTACGCCGGCGACCCGCGCTACGCCCTCCGCCGCGCGCTCGAGCGCATGGAGGCGATGGGGTTCGACACGTTCAACATCGGGCCCGAGGCCGAGTACTTCCTGTTCAAGGACGAGACCGGCACCGAGACGCTCGACGAGGGCGGCTACTTCGCCCAGACGACGCTTGACGCGGCCACCAACGTCCGCCGTGACACGATCCGGGCGCTCGAGTCCATGGGCATCCCGGTCGAGTACCACCACCACGAGGTCGGCCCCTCGCAGCACGAGATCGACATCCGCTACGCGGGCGCACTCGACATGGCCGACTACATGCTCACCTACCGCCTCGTCGTCAAGGAGGTCGCGAAGCAGCACGGGTACCACGCGACCTTCATGCCGAAGCCGCTGTTCGGCGAGAACGGCTCGGGGATGCACACGCACATGTCGCTCTTCACGGACGGCCGCAACACGTTCTTCGACTCCGACGACAAGTGGCACCTCTCCGACGTGGCGAAGGCATTCATCGCCGGCCAGCTGCGGCATGCGCGCGAACTGTCGGCGGTCTTCGCGCAGTGGGTCAACTCCTACAAGCGGCTCGTGCCGGGCTTCGAGGCGCCGGTCTACGTCGCTTGGTCGCAGCGGAACCGTTCCGCTCTGATCCGGATCCCGCTCTACAAGCCGGGCTCCGAGCAGGCGACCCGCGCCGAGATCCGCTGTCCCGATCCGGCCTGCAACCCGTACCTCACGTTCGCGGCGCTGTTGCACGCGGGCCTCGAGGGGATCGAGCAGGGCTACGAGCTGCCCGACCCGATGGAGACGAACCTCTACCACCTCACGGCCGAGCAGCGGCGCGAGCGCGGCATCGTCTCCCTGCCCGAGACGCTCGGCGAGGCGATCGACGAGTTCTCGCAGTCGCAGCTCATGCGCAAGGCGCTCGGCCCGCACATCTTCGACCGCTACGTCGAGCTGAAGCGGAAGGA
>JAICLM010000239.1 GCA_025927435.1 Thermoleophilia bacterium
AACGGCGCTGCTGATTAGCCACGTCTGGATGGGATAACCGCTGAAAGCATCTAAGCGGGAAGCCCACCTCGAGATGAGAGCTCCCATCCCCTCGAGGGAGTAAGGGCGGTCGGAGACTACGACCTTGATAGGCGGGACGTGCAATCGCAGCAATGCGTTCAGCGGACCCGTACTAATTGCCCGAGGTCTTGATTTGAACGCCGGTCGAGTCGCTATGGAGTTTTGAGGGTGCTGCTCGGGATTCGAGCGCGCCTTGACAGTTCGGCGGTCATACCGGCAGGGAGACACCTCTTCCCATTCCGAACAGAGAAGTTAAGCCTGCCAGGGCCGATGGTACTCGGAGGGCAACCTCCCGGGAGAGTAGGTCGCCGCCGATTTATCTGCCGAAAAGAGGCCGCGTGAGCGGCCTTTTTTCAGGCCGCGACGTCGCTGGAGGCCCGCTGGCGCCAGGTCGGATCGAGCGCACGCAGCCGGCGTACACGCTCCGCGATCGGAGGGTGTGTGACGAACAGCGCGCCGAGTCCGTCCTCCGCGAAGGGGTTGATCGTGAACAATGGCTCGGAAGCCGGGCTGCCCTCGAACTCCACGAGCTCCGCCGCCTGCTCCAGCCTCAGCAATGCATCGGCGAGCCCGTGCGGCGAGTCGCAGAGAGTCGCCGCGTACCGATCCGCGGCGAACTCGCGCTTCGGCGAGACGAGCAGGTGGACGCAGGCCGCTGCGATCGGCCCGAGCACGAAGAGCAACGCGCGCTCGAACCAGCCGCCGATCCGGCTCGTCTCGAGGAGCACCGCGGCCGCGACCGCCGCCGCAGTCTGCACCTGCACGTCGTGCAGCCGCACGTGGGCGATCTCGTGCGCGAGCACGCCCTCGAGCTCGGCCGGCGCGCAGGCGGCGGCGCAGCCGGTGCTCACCGCAACGGCCGAGCTGCGCACGCCGCGCCCGGTCGCGGCCGCGATCGGCAGCCCGTCGGGAATGAGATACAGCCGAGGCTTCACGATCCCGGCTCGCGCAGCCAGTCGCTCGACCGTCGAGTGGAGGAGCGGCGCCTCGCCGAGTGGCAGCTCCCGCGCCCCGAGCATCCCGAGCACCACGCGATCAAAGGTCCAGTACGCTCCGGCGGCGAGAAGCAGCGCGCAGAAGACGAAGATCGTAAGACCCCGCACTCCGTCGATCAGCCAGCCGACGAGTGCGAACAGGCCGGCAAGAGCCAGCACCAGTAACCAGGCCTTGACGATGTTGCGAGCCGCGACCAGCACGCCTAACTGTTCCTAGCGGTCGTCGCCGCCGTCTTCCTGCCCGTCGTCCTCGAGCAGGCCGCGCGGCGGCCAGTCGTCGTTCTGCGGCGCGTCGCAGCGGCTCGAACAGTGGAGCGACGCGATGTTCTGGAGCGGGACGAGGATGTGGCCGTTGAGCTCGATGTGCGCCACCTCGTCGACGTAGCAATACGCGGTGAGCACACCTTCCTGGTACTCGCCGCCGAAGAGGGCGACCTCGACCTGCTCGCCCTTGTACTTGCTCGTGTAGTCCTCCACTGCGGGTCAGTCTAGTGCTCGGAAGGAGCCGTTCTCGCACGCGCAGAGCCAGCGGCCGCAGTTCTCGACGACCGGC
Source organism: Thermoleophilia bacterium (assembly GCA_025927435.1). GTDB lineage: Bacteria > Actinomycetota > Thermoleophilia > Gaiellales > Gaiellaceae > Palsa-739. Next base: position 1,609 of record JAICLM010000239.1, read on the forward strand.
AGGGCCAGCCCCATGGCGGCGGTCTGGACACGGCGCATCGAGCCTCCGTGGGTGACCACGAGCACACGACCGTCACCCGGATGGCGCTCGGAGATCCGTGCCAGCGCGCGCAGCATCCGCTCCTGGTGTGCCTCGGTCGACTCGCCGGCGAACTCGACCCGATCGCGCTCGACGGCGGTCAGCCCCTCCCAGGTGCCCCAGTCCTTCTCGCGCAGCTCGGGGTCGAGCTCGACGGGCAGCGCGAGCCGCTCGCCGACGATCTGCGCGGTCTCGCGCGCGCGGGCCAGGTCGCTGGAGTAGATCGCGTCGATCTCCTCCCGCTCGAGCTCTTCGGCGAGCTGCTGCGCCTGCCGGCGGCCGTAGTCGGTGAGCGGCCGGTCGGTGTGACCTTGCAGGCGCCCCTCGGCGTTCCAGTCGGTCTCGCCGTGGCGAACGAGGAGCAGGGTCGTCACGGCCGACTACGCTAGCCAGCCATGGATCTCGGGCTCGCCGACAGCGTCTGCCTCGTCACCGGCTCCACCGCTGGGATCGGGCTCGAGACCGCGGAGCTGCTGCGGGCGGAGGGCGCGACGGTCGTGACGACGGGCCGCAGCGGCGGCGAAGTCCGGGCCGATCTCTCCCAGCCCGGCGAGCCGGAGCGCGTCGTGCGCGAGACGATCGAACGGCACGGCCGTCTCGACGTGCTCGTGAACAACGTCGGCTACAGCGAGATCCGCAAGCTCGAGGACGTGACCGACGAGATCTGGCAGGCCTCCTTCGAGCTGAACCTGCTCAGCGCCGTCCGAGCGACGAGGGCAGCGCTGCGCGCAATGCGCGAGCGGGGCGCCGGCACGATCGTGAACGTCTCCTCCACCGCGGCGAAGCGGCCGTCGACGGGCATGCCGGACTATTCCGTGATGAAGGCCGCGCTGCTGTCGTTCTCTCGCCTCGTCGCCGACCTGTACGCGAAGGACGGGATCCGCTGCAACGCCGTCACCCCGGGGCCGACGGCCACCGAGGCGTGGCTGGGAGAAGGCGGCCTCGCCGATCAGCAGGGGGAGCGCGAGGACGTGCTCGCCAGGGTCGCGGCCGGACGTCCACTCGGCCGGCTGGCGGAGCCGGAGGAGATCGCCGCCGTGATCGCGTTCCTCTGCTCGCCCCGTGCGAGCTACGTCACCGGCGCCGCCTGGAGCGCCGACGGCGGCACCGTGCCGATCATTCTCTGAACAGCACGCTGATGCTCTCGCGGCCGTGGACGCGCTTGATCGCTTCCGCGAACAGTCCCGCTACCGACACGACCTCGACCTTCTCGCCGAGCGGGTGCGGCTGGTTCTCGACGGTGTCGGTGACGATCACGCGCTCGATCGCGCTGGCGGCGAGCTTCGCCGCGGCGTCGCCGGAGAAGAGGCCGTGTGTCGCCGTGGCGATGACCGAGCGCGCGCCACGCTCGACGAGCCGCTCGGCCGCCTCGACCAGGGTCCCGCCCGACGCGACGAAATCGTCGACGAGAACCGCGTCCCGGCCGGTGACGTCGCCGAGCAGGCCGAACACCTCGACCTCCTCGTCGTGCCCGGAGCGCGTCTTGTCGGCCAGGGCGAAGCCGCCGCCGAGCCGGCGCGCGAAGCGGCGCGCCATCTTCGCGTAGCCCGAGTCCGGGGAGACGACGACCGGATCCTGCACGCCGGC
>JAICLM010000098.1 GCA_025927435.1 Thermoleophilia bacterium
GAACGTCAGCCCGTCGCCGAGCAGGATCAGCAGGCCGAGCAGGATGAAGACGACGACGTCGCCGAGTGAGGTGGTGGCGCGGACACGGTGGACCCTCGTGCGGCGGAAGGTGAGGATGCCGAAGCCAACGAGGCAGACGATTCCGGCTGCGCCGCCCGCCCAGCCGGAGAGGTGGTGGTAGTTCGTCTCAGAGATGCCGAATTTGCCGGTGACGCTGGCGGGGATGAGGATGCCGACAATGTGACCGCCGATCACCGCGAGCGCGCCATAGTGGAACATCGTCGAGCCCCAGGCGAGCAGGCGGCTTTCGAGCAGCTGTGTGGAGCGGCTCGTCCAGCCGAACTGGTCGCGCCTGTAGCGCCACCAGTGCCCGACGACGAACACCGTGAGCGAGACGTAGGGAAGGACGAGCCAGAGGAAGAGGTCGGCGCGGTTGCTCACACGCGAGCCTCCGTCGGCATCACCTCGGGCGGGGCGAACGGCTGGAGTCCGACCTGCTCCTCCGGCGGGCCGGCCTCGGCGAGTTTGCGGACGTGCTCGCGTTCGACGGCAGAGAGGCGCGGAAGCCCGTCACAGAGCGCGTCGAGCAGATCGGCGTAGGGGCTGCCCCCGTCTCGCAGGTTCGCGCGGAGCAGCTCGAGCGAAGGCCGGTACTCGCGGAGCAGCGTCTCACCGGCGCCGGAGGGGGCGAGCGCCGCGAACTCGAGCACGAGAGGTAGGTAGTCGGGCAGTTCGCCGCTCAGGAGCTCGAGCCCAGCGGCGGCGTACAGCCGCTTCAGGCTCAACAGTGCCATGCCTCGTTTGCGTGTGTCGCCGTGGACGTAGTAGGTCAGGTACATGCCCGAGCGCCGGCGGAGGTCGAACGTCTCCACGTACCGTTGCTCCAGCTCGCTCTGGTCGTTCGCCGCGAGGTAGGCGAGGAACTGCTCCAGCGCGCCTCTCTGCGGCGTCCGCGGCAACGCTTCGACGGCGGCTGCGATCTCGTCGCGCGCTCCGACGAGCCGCTCGTCCGGATAGCGGAGCAGCACCGACAGGAGCTTGAACGGGATCTCCGACCGCCGGCGTGTGCGGATCATGCCTTGTCCTCTCCGAGCAGCGGCAGGGTCTTGAGCATGAACCGTTCGTTCGCGCGCGGCTGGACGGCGCCGCAGTTGCCGGGGCCGCCGTCGAAGTCGAGTCCGCAAGTTCCCTGCTGTTCCATCAGCTGCGAGGCGAGCTCGCCGTGCGCCTTCGGGATCACGTAGCGCTCCTCGTACTTCGCGATCGCGAGCAGCCGGTACATCGTCTCCAGGTCGGCCGCGGTGAGCCCGACCGACGCGGCCACGGTCTCGTCGGTCTCGCCAAGCACCTCGCGCTTGCGCATGTACGCGCGCATCGCCGCCAGCCGGCGCAGCACCGAGCGGATCACCTCGGCGTCGCCGGCTGCGAGCAGGTTTGCGAGGTAGTCGACCGGGATCCGCAGCGTCTCGATCGCCGGGAACAGGTCGTCCGGGTCGGCCTCGTAGCCGTCTTGCTCGAGCGCGTTCACGACCGGAGAGAGCGGTGGCACGTACCAGACCATGGGCAGCGTCCGGTACTCCGGGTGCAGCGGCAGCGCCAGCCGGTAGCGCACCGCGAGGGTGTAGACGGGGGAGCGGCGGGCCGCCTCGAGCCAGTCGTCGGGGATGCCCTCCGCGTGGGCGGCTGCCTGCACCTCGGGGTCGTCGGGGTCGAGGAAGACGCCCATCTGCGCGTCGAGCAGCTCGCGCTCGTCGGGGACGGACGCTGCCGCTTCGACGCGGTCGGCGTCGTAGAGGACGAGTCCGAGGTAGCGGATGCGGCCGACGCAGGTCTCGGAGCAGATCGTCGGCTGCCCCTGCTCGATCCGCGGGTAGCAGAGCGTGCACTTCTCCGCCTTGCCGCTGCGGTGGTTGAAGTAGACCTTCTTGTAGGGGCAGCCGGAGACGCAGAATCGCCAGCCGCGGCATTTGTGCTGGTCGACGAGCACGATCCCGTCCTCGACCCGCTTGTACATCGCTCCCGATGGACAGGATGCGACGCAGCTCGGGTTGAGGCAGTGCTCGCAGATCCGCGGCAGATAGAACATGAACGCCTGCTCGTAGGCGAAGCGGACCTGCTCCTCGATCCCCTTCAGGAGCGGGTCGTGGATCGCGTGCTCGGGGGCGCCGGCCAGGTTGTCGTCCCAGTTCGGTCCGGTCTTGACCTCGATCCGGTCGCCGGTCAGCTGTGAGAACGGACGCGCGACCGGGTCGTGCTGTGAGAGCGGCGCGTCGATCAGAGTCTGGTAGTCGTACGTCCAGGGCTCGTAGTAGTCGTCGATCGTGGGCAGGTTCGGGTTCCAGAAGATGTTCAGGATCTTCTGGATCCGTCCGCCGGCCTTGAGCTCGAGCTTGCCGCGGCGGTTGAGCTGCCAGCCGCCCTTCCATTTCTCGTTGTCCTCGTAGGTGCGCGGGTAGCCGAGGCCGGGCTTCGTCTCGACGTTGTTGAACCAGACGTACTCGGTGCCGGGACGATTCGTCCAGACCTGTTTGCAGGTGACCGAACAGGTGTGGCAACCGATGCACTTGTCGAGGTTCATCACCATCGCCACCTGGGCGCGGACACGCATCAGAAGCTCACCTCGCCCTGGCGCTTGCGGATGACGGTGATCTCGTCACGCTGCGATCCGGTGGGGCCGTAGTAGTTGAACCCGAAGGAGAGCTGGGCGTAGCCGCCCACGAGGTGGGTCGGCTTCATCGTGATCCGGGTGAGCGAGTTGTCGGTGCCGCCGCGGTTTCCGAGCAACTCGGTGCGGGGCGTGTTCAGGTGCCGGTCCTTCGAGTGGTAGACCATGCAGACGCCTTGCGGCACACGGTGCGTGACGGCGGCGCGCAGCACCATGACCCCGTTGCGGTTGTAGGCCTCGACCCAGTCGTTGTCGTGGATGTCGAGTGCTTCTGCGTCTTCACGCGACATCCAGAGCATCGAGCCGCCTCGGAAGAGCGTGAGCATGTGCAGGTTGTCCTGGTATTCGGAGTGGATCGACCATTTGGAGTGCGGCGTGAGGAAGCTCAAGGTCAGCTCACGGCCTGCGCTGTCATCCGCGCCCTGGTCACCGTAGATCTGCGCATAGGCGAGCGGCGGCCGGTAGATCGGCAGTCCCTCGCCGAGCTCGAGCATCCACGCGTGGTCGAGGTAGAACTGCTGCCGCCCGCTGAGCGTGTGCCAGGGCTTCTCGCGCTCGACATTGATCGTGAACGGCGCATAGCGGCGGTCGTGCGCCTCGATCCCCGACCACTCGGGAGAGGTGATCACGGTGCGCGGCTGCACGTGTGCGTCGGCGAGCGTGATCCGGTCGCCGGCCCGCGGCTCGGCGAGGTCCGCGAGCAGCAGCCCGGTTCTCTGCTCGAGCGAGCGGAACCCCTCGAGTGCGAGCCGCCCGTTCGTCGTGCCCGAGAGGGCGAGGATCGCCTCGCAGGCGTGCTCGACCCGCTCCACGGACGGCCGCCCGTCCGCCGGCCCGCCGCGTACGACGCCGTTGCGCGCGGCGAGCTCGGCCACCTCCTCGACCGGCTTCCACGATGCGCCCTTGTTCGCGAGACCCTGCTCCTCGAGCAGCGGCCCGAGCGCGCCATGCTTGGCGGCGACCGCCGGGTAGTCGCGCTCGATCACGAGGAGCTTCGGCATCGTCTTGCCAGGCACCGGCTCGCACTCGCCGGCACGCCAGTCGCGCACCTCACCGAAGGGCTGCGCGATCTCGTCCGCCGAGTCGTGCAGCAGGGGCGCCGCGACGAGGTCGCGGCGGACGCCGAGGTGCTTCTCCGCCAGCTTGGAGAACTCTGCCGCGATCAGCCGGAATGCGTCCCAATCCGTTTTCGCCTCCCACGGCGGTGGGATCGCCGCGTTGAAGGTGTGCACGAACGGGTGCAGGTCGGTCGAGGAGAGGTCGACCTTCTCGTACCAGGTCGCCGCGGGCAGCACGACGTCCGAGAACAGGGCGTTCGAGGTCATGCGGAAATCGATCGTCGTCAGCAGGTCGAGCTTCGCGGTCGGCGCCTCGCGCCAGACGACGTCGGCGGGACGGTTGCCGACCGGCTCCTCGTCGGCGCGTACGCCCGGTTCCGCCGTGCCGAGCAGGTGCTTGAGGAAGTACTCGTGGCCCTTCCCGGAGGAGCCGAGCACGTTGGCCCGCCAGACGGTCAGGATCCGCGGCCAGTTCTCCGGTGCGTCCGGGTCCTCGCACGCGAAGCCGAGCCGCTCCTCGCGCAACTCGCGGACGACATAGTCGGCCGGCGGCAAGCCCTCCTTCTCGGCCTCGTCGACGAGATCGAGCGGGTTGCGGCCGAAGGCCGGGTGCATCGGCAGCCAGCCCAGCCGCGCACCGAGCGCGTTCAGGTCGGCGACGTGCTTTCCCTCGAGCAGTCCGCGCGCGCCTTCCCACGCGAGTGTCTCGGGCTTGACGCCCTCGTAGCGCCACTGGTCGGTCGCGAGGTAGAACCACGGCGTCCCCGACTGGTGACGCGGCGGGCGCACCCAGTCGAGCGCGAACGCGACCGACTGCCAGCCCGACAGCGGCCGCACCTTTTCCTGGCCTACGTAGTGCGCCCAGCCGCCGCCGTTTCGTCCCTCGCAGCCGGTGAGGAGGAGGAGTGCGAGAAAGGTGCGGTAGATGGTGTCGGAGTGGAACCAGTGATTGGTGCCTGCGCCCATGGCGATCATCGAGCGACCTTCGGTCAGCTCGGCGTTGCGCGCGAACTCGCGCGCGACCCGCACGCAGAGCTTCCGGTCGACGCCTGTGATCTGCTCCTGCCAGGCGGGCGTGTACGCCTTCGGGTCGTCGTAGTCGGCCGGCCAGTCGCCCGGCAGCCCCTCGCGGGAGACGCCGTAATGGGCGAGCATCAGGTCGAGCACGGTTGTCACCAGCTGGTCGCCGGCGCGCAGCGCGGGTACGCCGCGGGCGAGGACACCAGCTGCGTCGAAGCACGGCAGGTCGACCGCGACGCGCTCCACGCCCTCTCGGCCGAGCAGCGTCAGCGCCGGCTCGATCCCATCGAGGCGCAGGTTCCACTCGCCCTCCGTGTCCTGGTGTCGATGGCCGACGGAGCCGTTCGGCACGCTCAGCCTGCCGGTGCGCTCGTCGAGGACGACGGTCTTCCACGCCGCCTGCTCTTGGTCATCTCCCGCGAGGTCGCTTGCGCGCAGGAAGCGGTCGGGCACGAAGCCGCCGGCGCGCCGCCGGAGCGTCACGAGGAGTGGCAGGTCGGTGAAGCGGCGCGCGTACTGCTCGAAGTACGGCACGCGGCGGTCGAGCCAGAACTCCTTCAGGATCACGTGGCCCATCGCCATCGCGAGCGCGCCGTCGGTGCCGGGTTTCGCGGGCAGCCAGTGGTCGGCGAACTTCGTGTGCTCGGCGAAGTCGGGCGAGACGACGACCACCTTCTGGCCGCGATAGCGCGCCTCGACCATGAAGTGCGCATCGGGCGTCCTCGTCGTCGGCAGGTTCGTCCCCCAGATCAGCAGGTAGCCGGCGTTCCACCAGTCGCCCGACTCAGGCACGTCCGTCTGGTCGCCGAAGGTCTGCGGAGAAGCAGGCGGCAAATCCGAGTACCAGTCGTAGAAGGAAAGGATCGTCGCGCCGATCAGCGAGAGGAACCGCGTGCCGGAGGCGTAGGAGGCCATCGACATGGCCGGGATCGGCGTGAAGCCCGCGACCCGGTCGGGGCCGTAGCGACGAATCGTGTACACGTGCGCGGCGGCGATCAGCTCCACCACCTCATCCCACGAGCTGCGGACGAAGCCGCCACGGCCGCGCTGCGAGGTGTACGTGCGCTTCTTCTCCGGATCCTCGACCACCGAAGCCCAGGCCTCGACCGGGTCGCCGAGCCGGGTGCGTGCGTCGCGGAACATCTCCAGCAGCGAACCGCGCACGTACGGGTACTTCACCCGCAGCGGCGAGTACGTGTACCACGAGAACGACGCGCCCCTCGGGCATCCGCGTGGCTCGTACTCCGGCATGTCCGGTCCCGTTGATGGATAGTCGACCGCCTGCGATTCCCAGGTGATCAGCCCGTCCTTGACGTAGACGTTCCAGCTGCAGGAGCCGGTGCAGTTGACCCCGTGGGTGGAGCGCACGACCTTGTCGTGCTGCCAGCGCTCCCGGTAGAACGACTCCCACTCGCGGCCCTTGCCGACGAGCTGGCTCCAACCCTCCGCGTTCGACTCACCACGCCGGAAGAACTCGTGCGCCTCGAGGATCGGCGTCCGCTTCCCCATCAGCGCGAGTCTTACGGACCCTGATCCAGCGCGGAGGCGGTCACTGGCTCGCCGCGCAGCTCCTGCGGCGGCGCGGTGCGGAGCAGCCAGACGGCGAGGAGCAGGCAGCCGATCACGAACACGAGCAACCCGACGAAGCCGTACGTGTAGGTCCCCTCGGCGTCCTTGACGACGCCGACGTAGATCGGCGGGAAGAAGCCGCCCAACCCGCCGGCGGCGCCGACAACGCCTGCCGCCGCACCGGGGTTATCGGGGAACTCGCCCGGGACGATCTTGAACACCGCACCGCTGCCCGCTCCGAGGAAGCAGCCGAGCGTCAGGCAGGCGATCGAGACCGGCACGATCCGCGGCACCGGAGCGAGCGTCGCCAGCACGGCCGCGTCGATCGCGATCCCGGCGAAAGCGAGCACGAGTACCGGCACGGCCCCGATTCGATCGGCGATCCAGCCGCCGACCGGCCGCGCCACCGTCGCGGCGATGATGAACCCGGCCGCACGTGCGGCGGCCGTGCTCTTCGAGTAGCCGAACCAGTCCTGCAGCAGCGTCGGCAGCAGAAACCCCATGGCGACGAAGCCGCCGAAGGTGATGAAGTAGAAGAACGCCAGCCGGTACAGGCGCCAACCGCCGCGCAGCACGGCGCCGTAGTCGGCCGGCGCTCCGCCGCTCGGCGCGTCGCGCGCCAGCAAGAAGAACAGTGCCGCGCCGGCGAGCAATGCAGCGCCGGTCACCCAGCCGACGGTCACCTGCCCCCAATCGTTCGACACGGGCGGGGCACCGAAGAAGGCGACCGCCGTGCCGATGTTCCCCGTCCCGTAGATGCCGAGCGCGAAGCCCTGCCGCTCTCGGCTGAACCAGCCGGCGACGAACGGGACTCCGACCGCAAATGACGCTCCGGCAACGCCGAGGAGGAAGCCCACGCACAGCAGCGCCCAGTAGGCGTGCGCGTACCCGAACAAGACGGCCGGCAGCGCTGAGAACGCCAGCAACAGCGTGAAGACGAGCCGGCCTCCGTAGCGGTCGGTGGCGATCCCCAGCGGTACGCGCAGCAGCGATCCGAGCACCACCGGAATCGCGGTCAAGAGCAACGCCTCCGTGTAGTCGAGGCCGAGGTCGTGCTTGAACGTCTTCGCAAATGGCGCGATCAAGCTCCAGGCGGTGAAGCACAACGCGAAGGCGAAGGTGGCGAGTAGCAGGTTGGTGACGGCCGCGCGCTGACTCGTCATCGCCGCGGACGATACGGAACGC
>JAICLM010000290.1 GCA_025927435.1 Thermoleophilia bacterium
GATGGTGGCCGCGAGGGTGCGCTGACGAGCGGGTGCGTCACGCGGCCCGCTCGGCAGGAGGTTCGGCTCGCGCTCGAGGCGCTCGAGGATCTCGCCCGGCGCGAGCAGCTTCGACCGCGCGGCCGCGAGCTCGATCGCGAGGGGCAGCCCGTCCAGCCGCGTGCAGACGCGCGCGACCTCCGCTGCGCTCGCACCGTCGAGCTCGAATCCAGGGTCGACGGCGCGGGCGCGGGCCGCGAAGAGCCGCAGCGCATCGGTCTGGACGAGCGCCTCGAAGGGCAGGTCGGCGTCGGGCGTCTCGAACGGCGGCACCGGATATTCGCGCTCGGCCGCTAGGCGGAGCGGTGCGCGGCTCGTCGCGAGGATCCAGAGGCGCGGAGCGGCGGCGAGCAGTTCGCCGACGAACGGCGCCGCCGGCAGGAGCTGCTCGAAGTTGTCGAGGACCAGGAGCAGCCGTCGCTCCCGGAGCTGGCCGAGTACTTGATCCTCCTGGATCTCCAGCGCCTCGGCGATGGTCGGCCCGACCAGCTCCGGGCTCGAGAGCGCCGCGAGACTGACGAAGACGGCCCCGTCGCGCAGCTCGGGCTCGAGAGAATGCGCGACCTCGATCGCCAGGCGCGTCTTGCCGGTTCCCCCCGGGCCGGTGAGCGTGACGAGCCGGGCTCCTTCGTCGCGGAACAGCGCGCCGACCGCCGCAAGCTCGAGCCGGCGGCCGACGAGCGGCGTGGGGGGCACGGGCAGCGGTTGCGTGGAGCGGGTCGGCGCCTCCGGAGCCGCAAGAGCCGGGTCCTGCTGGAGAATCGCCCGCTCCAGCTCCTGCAGGGCGGGGCTCGGATCGAGACCGAGCTCCTCCGCGAGGATCTCGCGGGCGTTGCGGTAGACCTCGAGCGCGTCCGCCTGGCGGCCGCAGCGATAGAGCGCGAGCATCCGCTGCTGGAGGAAGCGTTCGCGGTAGGGCTCCTCGGCAGTCACTGCCTCGAGCTCCGCGACGACGGCGTCGTGCCGCCCGCAGGCGAGCTCCGCGTCGAAGCGAAGCTCCAGCGCCGTGAGGCGTAGCTCGTCGAGCCGCCCGGCATCGGCGGCGCGGCGCGTCTCCTCGGGGAGACCGGCGAGTGCCGGCCCGCGCCAGACCGCGAGCGCCTCCCGCAGGTCGTCCGCGGCGTCATCCGCCCGGCCGGCCTCGAGAGCCGCGCGGCCGCGCTCGAGGGTTCGCTCGAACCGGTCGAGGTCGAGCTCGTCCTCGCCCACGACGACGCGGTAGCCGCGTCCGGCGGTCTCGATGCGCTCTCCGCCGAGCGCCCGGCGCAGGCCGTGGACGTAGACCTGGAGCGACTGGAGTGCCGACGCGGGCGGTGCCTCGCCCCAGAGCCCGTCGATGAGCTGCTCGGCGGTCACGACGCGCCTGCGGTTGATGAGGAGCAGGGCGAGCAACCCGCGTTGCTTCGGCGCACCGAGCGTCGCCGGTCCGCCGTCGAGAACGGCCTCGAGCGGCCCCAGGATGCGGAATTGCACGGAAATGCGGTCCCCCTTAACTCCGGCCCAAGTGGATCTTAAGCCGCTGCTTCCAGAGTGCCAACGAAAGCCGCCCAGGCGGGCCCTCTGAAAAGGAGACAGCAATGATCCGCGCAGGAGACGCAATCGAGAACCCGGTAACCGGCGAGCGCATCGTCTTCCGGCAGACGAGCCGTGAGACGAACGGCGCGGCCGTCGTGATCGAGACCTACGTCCAGCCGAACGGCTTCGTCGCCGCGGCGCACGTGCACCCGAGCCAGGAGGAGCGCTTCGAGGTCCTCCGCGGCACCGTCGGGTTCCGCGTCGGCCGCGAGAAGCTCGTCGGCGGCCCCGGCAAGCGCCTCACCGTGCCGGCGGGCAC
>JAICLM010000232.1 GCA_025927435.1 Thermoleophilia bacterium
CCGCCGCCCATCGCGTGCGGCTTGATCGCGTCGGAGTACGCGCGTACCCAGTCGGTGATCGCGCCGGCGTTGGCCGGATCGGGATCGACGCCCGCGAACACGCCGCCCCAGATTGCGTCGCGGTACCCCCAGGCGGTCTCGTCGTTCGCGACCCGCCCAGCGGCGCCGTCGATGGCGTAGAGGTGCATCGTCGACTTCCAGGTCGGCATCGCCGGCCCGTACTCGGCGTGCACGGCGATCTGGGCATCCGAGATCTCCCGGATGAACTCGCCCCGCCAGTACCACTGATCGCCCGGCGGATAGACGGCGTCGAAGGCCGTGTTCCACGCCGGCACCGGCACCGGCGCGATCCCGTCGAGCAGCGGCGTGCCGAAGGAGCGCGCCTCGCGCAGCGCGTCGGACTCCTCCTCGCCGGCCTGCGTCCACGCGATTCCGCAGACCTTGCGCAGGTGCAGCTCCTCCGGGAACGGGGGCCCCGGTGGGATCGACAGGAAGGCGAAGAACCCGCTCACATCGTCCGGCGCCGCGGGCAGGAAGTCCCGGTACCACGCGAGGACGTCCGCGGAGTCGCCGATGTCGTACAGCACCGGTCCCGCGAGCACCGTCGTGAGCGGATGACAGCGGAACGAGAACTGCGTGACGACCCCGAAGTTGCCGCCGCCGCCGCGCAGCGCCCAGAAGAGCTCGGGCTCTCGCTCGGAGTCCGTCTGGACGATCGAGCCGTCGGCGAGGACGACTGTCGCCGCCACGAGGTTGTCGATCGTGAGGCCCATTCCGCGCGTGTGGTGGCCCATGCCGCCGCCGAGCGTCAGCCCGCCGACGCCCGTGGTACCGATGATCCCCACCGGGACCGTCAGGCCGTGCTGATGGGTTGCCTCGAGGAGATCCTTGAGCAGCGCCCCGCCGCCCACGCGGGCCATCTTCGCCGCGGCGTCGACCTCGATCGCGTTCATCTGCGAGAGGTCGATCACGAGCCCGTCGTCGACCGAGCCGAGGCCGCCGCCGTTGTGCCCACCGCCGCGCACGGCGATTCGGAGGCCGTGCTCGACGCCGTAGCGCAGTGCTGCGGCCACATCCGCCTCGTCGACGCAATACGCGATCGCAGCCGGCCGCTTGTCGATCATCGCGTTGAAGAGCGCCCGTGCCTCCTCGTAGTCGGGCTCCCCGACGTCGACGACGCGCCCCCGGATCACCGACGCCAGACCCTCGACGGAAACAGCCATCTCTCCCTCCCAGTCGCTTGCCGGCGATGCTACGCCGCGCTCGTGCGAAAGGGAACGAAGATTCGGCCTGCGATTTACATCATGAGCCGCACTTCCTCGCGCCGCTCGCGCGCGAAGAAGTGAATGCCGTCGACGAATCGCACCCAGTTGCAGCGGGTGCACATCACGAGGGAGTGCGTGCGTGCGCTGTCGGCGAGGAAGCGGACGCCGCGCAGCAGGTCTCCGTTCGAGACCCCCGTCGCAGCGACGATCACCTCGCCCGGCGCGAGATCCTCGGTGCTGAAGACGCGCTCGTAGTCGACGATCCCGGCTTCTCGCAGCTCGTCGATCTCGCGGCGTGAGGTCGGCCAGAACTGGGCCTGAAGCTCGCCGCCGAGGCAGCGCAGCGCGGCGGCCGAGAGCACCGCCTGGCGGGTGCCGCCGATCCCTATCGCGAGGTGGTCGTTGGTCCCGCGGATCGCAGCGGATATCGCCGCGGTCACGTCGCCGTCCTGGATGAGCTTGATGCGCGCGCCCGAGTTGCGGATCTCCTCGATCAGGTCGTGGTGACGCGGCCGGTCGAGCACGATCGTGGTGACGTCGTTCACCCGCCGCCCGAACGCCTCGGCGATCGCCTCGATGTTGTCGCCGACCGGTCTGAGGAGGTCGATGGCGCCGCGGGCCCGTGGACCGACCGCCATCTTCCGCATGTAGAAGTCGGGGAGCGCCGTGAAGCGGCCGGGCGAGCCGACCGCGATCATCGACATCGCCCCGTTGCCGCCTCGCGCGACGACGCCGCGACCCTCGAGCGGATCGAGTGCGAGGTCGACCTCCTTGCCGCCCGAGCCGACGATCGCCCCGGGCGCCAGGCCGCCGGAGTCGTCCAGCGAGCCGAACACGACTCTTCCGCTGATCGGCAGGACGTCGAGCGTTGCCCGCATGCCGGTCGCCGCCGCCTCCTCCGCCGCGTCCTCGTCGTCCCGGCCGAGCCAGCGGGCCGAGACGAGCGCCGCCCGCTCGGTCGCCCGCAGGTACGCCTGGCACTGGCAGGGGCGCTCCTCATCCGACTCGTACTCGCTCATCGTGCGACCGTGCGACTCTGCTCGGCGGCGTCGAGGACGAGGTCCGCCACCATCCGGGCGGCCTTGTCGGCGTTCTCGTTCTCGATCACCGGCACGCCGTTGCGCTGTGCCCGCGCCACGATCACCTCCTGCAGCCGCCGGATGTCGGCGAAGCGCTCGAGGTAGCGCGACTCGGGCCGCTGCTCCGAGTCCTCGTCACGGTGATGGAAGTGGAGCAGGTGCTCCTCCTCGTCGTCGATCGAGAGAACGACGAACACCGAGACGGCGTGCTCCGGCCGTGGGAGCTCGACCATTCCAGGCACGAGGTGGACACCCTCGAGGACGAGCGACCAGCCCTCCTCGAGCGCGCGCTCGGACGAAGCGCGGACGCCGACGTTGACGTTCCTCGCCTGCTCCCGGAACCCGAACTCGAGAGGGTCGTCGGCGTCGGGGTAGACGTCGCCCGCCTCGAAGCTCGACTGGTGGATCGAGGGCATGAAGGCGCGCGAGAAGAACGCGCGCATCGTCTGGCGCACGAAGTCGGTCGACGTCACGCGCGTGATGCCGAAGCGGTACGCGAGCTCGGTTGCGACCGTCGACTTGCCGGTTCCGGTGGCGCCGCCGATGAAGACCATGATCGGCAGATCGAGCTCGCGGAGCTCCTGGTAGCGGCGCAGGCGCTTGATCGACTCGCGCCCTTCCTCCTCGCCGAGCACCTCGACCGCGAGCGCCTCGAGCCGTTCGAGCTCGACCCGGCCCTGACCTCGCTCACGAAGCTCGTCGTGCACACGGCTCGCGAGGGCGTACGCCCGGTGCCCGGCGACTCCGGCAGCCATGAGCGAGCGCGCCATCAGCCCGCGCGAGTACGGCAGGCCGAGCTCGTCACCGCCGAGCGGCAGCGGCATGATCCGGCGCGGCTCGTTCACGCCCGCACCGCCTGCCTCGCGAGATCCGCGACGCGCGCGTCGAGCTCGTCCGAGACGACGTCGTTCGCGGCGAGGACGACCTCGGCTCCCCGCGCGAGCGCAGCCTCGGCCACGACGTCGACTGCGGCCGCCTTGAGCTCGACGAGGTACACCTCGGCGTCGACGCGCTCGAGCTCTTCGCGCAGCACGTCCCGCCGCGCGAGGTTGCGGGAGACGTGGACGATCTCGGCGTCGAGCTCCTCGGTCGGCGCGGCGCCGGTCGTGAACACGGCGGTGCGGCGGCCCCGGAGC
>JAICLM010000193.1 GCA_025927435.1 Thermoleophilia bacterium
GGCGACTGTGCAGGGTGAAGCGAACGACTTTCGCGTGGCGCGTCGAGTGGTAGGCCGGAGCGTCGCCACACGCCACGACCGCTGCGATGACGACGGCTATCGTCAAGACATGGCTAAAGCGGCGGACTGGCTGCGGCAGGAGCGTCGGAAGGCCCTCGGAGACTGGGTCGCATTCTGTCTCGGCTGCGGCGCTGCGCGCCGCTGGTTCGAGGAATTCGAGGCGGACGTGCCCGAGACCTGCTCCCAGTGCGGCGGCGAACTCCTCCGCCGCTGCAAGGAGTGCGGCGCGCCGTTCTCCTCGCTGGCCGTCGTCGACTGCGAGGAGTGCGGCGCGCCGGTACGTGCGAACGAGCTCTTCGGCTCGAAGATCAGGCGGGCACCGCGACGTTGAGCCCGTACCGCTCGGCGAGCACCGGAATCGTCGAGAAGTCGATCCCGAGCTCGTAGCGAACCGCGATCTCCTGCACCTTGTCGTGGTCGCCTGAGGCGAGCACCGGTGCGAGCTCGCGGAAGTACTCGGCGAAGCGGCCGGGCGAGATGATCTCGAGGAAGCGCAGGGGCTCGTCGCCCGCGTTCCAGAACGCATGCTCCTGTCCGCGAGGCTTGCGCACGAGCTCGCCGGGGCCGGCCTCGACCACGTCGTCGCCGAGCTGCGCGCCGAGGCGCCCTTCGAGGACGTAGGAGTACTCGTCCTCGCTCGTGTGGCGGTGCAGGGGAGAACCGAGCGCGCGTGGCGGCAACGTGTGCTCGACGAGGGCGAACTCCGCGCCCTCGACGAGGTAACGAGTGCCGAGATCGAAGAGGTAGACGACGTCATCCACGAAAAGGCTCCTTTCGATATACAGGGTGTATATCCGACTCATATCAGATCGGTGTACACTCTGTAAAGCGAAATGGCGAGAAAGTACGAGCTCAAGCAACGGGCGGAGCGGGTCGAGGAGACGCGGCGGCGGATCGTCGAGGCGACCTCCGGGCTGCATCTCGAGCGCGGTCCGGCCGCCGCCTCGATCGCCGAGATCGCGCGCCGCGCGGGCGTGCAGCGCCGGACGGTCTACAACCACTTCCCGGACGACTCGACGCTGTTCGAGGCCTGCTCGGCCCACTGGCGTGCACTGCATCCGCCTCCCGATCCCGCAGGCTGGACGGATTTGCGTCAGGGGCTTCGGGAGCTCTATGCGTGGTATCGCGAGACCGAGCCGATGACGGCCAACGTGCTGCGTGACGCCGAGGCGCTGCCGTCGCTCCGTGCCGTGATGGAGCCGGGCTTCGGCGCGTACATGGAGGCAGTCCGCGATGTGCTCGGCGAGGAGGCCGGGCGAGGCAGCCGTGTCGAGGCTGCGATTCGCCTCGTGACCGACTTCCACTCCTGGCGTGCCCTCGCGCAGCTCGACGACGACGACGCGGTCGAGCTCGCAGCCCAGCTCGTCGAGCTGGCAGCTAGAAGATCTCGTCCTCGCGGAACCCGGGCACGACCGGGCCGGTCATGATCTGCGAGAAGCGAATGACCGTGACGAGATCGCCAGGCTCGACCTCGCGGTTGTAGAGCTGGCCGAGGAAGTTGGCCATCTCGTCGGTGCGGCGGATCTCCGGGTTGTCGTGCTCGATCTCCCGCGGCGACAGCTCGCCGAGCGTCTTCACCTCGACCTTGTCGATCACTGCGTCGAAGACGTGCTCGCGCGGGCTGAAGCGGACGCCGCAGAGCACGCGCACGACCATGCCCTTCTTGTACTTCCCGGACTTGTCGCCGAGGCGGATCGTGGCCGACTTCCGGCCCGACCGGAGCTGGTCGGCGACGAGCGGCGAATAGAAGTTGAGGGCGTACATCGTGGCTCGGGGAGTCTGCCAGCTACGTCGCGGTTCGTTGGATGTGCCCGCGTGTGAGCTCGTCCGGGGAGGTGCACCCGAGCAGGCAGAGCGCCAACGTGAGCTCGTCGCGCAGGAGCTCCAGGACGTGGCGCACTCCGTCCTCGCCTGCCGCCGCGAGGCCGAAGACCGGCCCGCGACCCGCGAGCACCGCGCGCGCGCCCAGCGCGAGCGCCTTGGCGACGTCGGTGCCGCGCCGGATGCCGCCGTCGAGATAGACCTCGACGCGTCCGGCGACGGCCTCGGCGACCTCCGGCAGGGCGTCGAGCGTCGCGGGAACGCCGTCGAGCTGACGCCCGCCGTGGTTGGAGACGATGATCGCCGCCGCGCCGTGCTCGACGGCGAGCCGGGCGTCCTCGGCGGTTACCACTCCCTTGAGGACGATCGGCAGGTTGGACTCGCCCGCGATCCACTCGAGATCGCGCCACGAGACCGAGGCGTCGAGCAACGCGAACTGGTCGGCCGGGTTCTTGGGTGCGTCGCCGATCGCTGCGCGGGCGTACGGGAGCGGTAGGTCGGAGGGAATTTCGAAGCCGACTCTCAGGTCGCGCTCGCGCTGTGCCAGCCGCGGGGTGTCGACGGTGAGGACGACGGCGCGGCAGCCGGCGGCCGCAACCTCCACGAGATGCTCGTGCGTGACGCCCCGGTCCTGGAAGACGTAGAGCTGGCACCACTGCAGGACTCCGGGCGAGGCGGACGCGATTTCCTCGTGCGAGCGGGTCGAGAACGTCGAGACCGCGATGCCCGTGCCTGCCGCTGCGGCCCCGCGCGCGGTCGCGCACTCGCCGTCGGGGTGGTAGAGCTGCTGGTAGGCGACCGGCGCGACGACTACCGGTATTTCGATCCGCGTGCCGAGCACGGTCGTGGCCGTCGAAATCTCGGACACGTCGCAAAGAACGCGGGGCCGGAACGTCCAGCGTGCGAACGCGGCGCGGTTCTCGCGCAGCGTCCACTCGTCGCCCGAGCCACCCGTGAGGTAGGCCCAGGGCCCCGACTCGAGCCGCTCCTCGGCGAGCCGCTCGTAGTCCGCGATCGAAAGTGGAACGTTCACGCCCCCAGTCGCTCCAGCGCCTTCGCCGCCATCTTCCGCTCCCCGTCGTAGGACAGCGACCGCGGGGCCTCGGCCAGCGGCAGCCACCGCGCCTCGGCGACCTCGACGCGCATCGCCTCGTCGATCTCGCCTATCCGTCCCTGTACCGCCCGGAGAAGGAAGAAGCTCACGACCTTGAAGATCCGCTCGCCCTTCCGCCCTTCCCAGTTGGCCGTATAGACGTAGCGAATGTCGCCGAGCTTCTCGACCAGCCGGCCCTCGACGCCGGTCTCCTCGCGCACCTCCCGCATGGCCGTCTCGGCAGCGGACTCGCCGGCGTCGATGTGGCCCTTGGGCAGCGCCCAGACGCGGTCCTTGCCGCGCGGCCGGATCGCCGCGACCATCGCCCGCCCGCGGATCGTCCGCACGAGTACGCCGCCTGCCGAGAACTCCCGCTCCATGCTCCGGGTTCTACCTAGTACAGGGTGGGACGCGCACGGCATCCCACTTTGATGTTCCTGAGCGTGAAGGGCACGGCCCAATCCTGACGGATGGCGTCGGTTGGCACTTGCGCTGCCCGAGTGCCGAACGTACAATGCCCCGGCACTCTCGAGGGGAGAGTGCCAGGAATCGTCACTGAGAGCAGTCAGGAGGCTCTGAATGAACCTGAAGCCACTTGGTGACCGCCTCATCGTCGAGGTCCTCGAAGAGGAGGAGACGACGACGAGCGGCATCGTGCTTCCGGATACCGCGAAGGAGAAGCCGCAGCGCGGCCGCGTCCTCGCCGTCGGCCCGGGTTCCCGGGACGACAACGGAAAGTTCGTCCCGATGGACCTGGCGGAGGGCGACGAGATCGTCTTCTCCAAGTACGGCGGGACCGAGATCAGGGTCGGCACCGACGACTACCTGATCCTGCGTGAGTCGGACGTGCTCGCCAAGGTCACCGGCGATCGCGAGCCGGCCGGCGCCACCGCCTAGAGACAAACGGAGGTCAGAAGAAAACATGGCTCACAAGGAGCTGAAGTTCAATGAGGATGCGCGGCGCTCGCTCGAGCGCGGCGTGAACATCCTCGCCGACGCGGTCAAGGTCACCCTTGGCCCGAAGGGGCGCTACGTCGTGCTCGACAAGAAGTTCGGCGCTCCGACGATCACGAACGACGGCGTCACGATCGCACGTGAGATCGAGGTCGAGGACGTCTTCGAGAACCAGGGCACACAGCTCGTGCGCGAGGTCGCCACAGCGACGAACGACGTCGCGGGTGACGGGACGACGACGGCGACGGTTCTGGCGCAGGCGATCGTGCGTGAGGGGATGAGGAACGTTGCGGCCGGTGCGAATCCGATGGCGCTGAAGCGGGGTATCGAGGCGGCGGTCGATGCGGTGGTGGAGAACCTGCAGACGCAGTCGAGGGATGTGTCGGGCCGGGAGGACATCGCGCGGATCGCGACCGTGTCCTCGCGGGAGCGGGAGATCGGCGACGTGATCGCGGACGCGATCGAGAAGGTCGGCAAGGACGGCGTCGTCAACGTCGAGGAGGGCCAGACCCTCGGCCTCGAGCTCGAGTTCACCGAGGGCATGCAGTTCGA
>JAICLM010000158.1 GCA_025927435.1 Thermoleophilia bacterium
CTTCACCTCCGAGAAGGCGAAGACGGCGTCGGGCGCCGCGATCGCGATGTCGGCCGTCGCCACGAGCCCGGCTCCTCCGCCGAGGGCGTGACCCTGCACGCGTGCGACGACGGGAGCGGAGCAGCCGTCGATCGCTTCGAGCATCGCGCGCAGCGCGTTCGCGTCGGCCACGTTCTCCTCGTAGGAGAGATCGACTGACGAGCGCATCCAGTCGACGTCGGCGCCTGCGGAGAAGCTCGGCCCGTCGCCTTCGAGCACCACGGCGCGGGCGCGGCCGACCGCCACGAAAGCCTCCGCGAGCTCGGCGATGAGCGCCGCGTCGAACGCGTTCCGCCGGTCGGGACGCGCCATGGTGATGCGGAGGACGTCGCCGGCGCGTTCGGTGCGGAGGTTCGAGGGCACGGCGAGGAGCTTAGAGTCCCGCT
Source organism: Thermoleophilia bacterium (assembly GCA_025927435.1). Classification (GTDB taxonomy): domain Bacteria; phylum Actinomycetota; class Thermoleophilia; order Gaiellales; family Gaiellaceae; genus Palsa-739. The sequence continues at coordinate 426 of JAICLM010000158.1, forward strand.
CATGCTGCACGGAGCCCTCGCCGCGGCCGTGACGCCGCTTCGCGACGAGCGGCTGGACGAAGCGGCTGTCGCCCCGTACGTCGACTTCCTCGCCGGACACGGGGTCGACGGCGTGCTCGCGCTCGGGACGACCGGCGAAGGAGTGCTGTTCTCGCCGGCGGAGCGGCGCGAGATCGCCGAGGCGTTCCTCGCTGCGGCGGCCGGCCGGTTCCAGGTCGCGATTCACGTCGGCGCCCAGACGACTCGCGACACGGTCGCCTTGGCCGATCACGCAGCCGCGGCCGGAGCTCACGCGGTCGCCGTGATCGCGCCGCCGTACTTCCCGCTCGACGAGGACGAGCTCCTCGCGCACGTCGTCGCGGCCGCGGCGGCCTGTGCGCCGGTGCCCTTCTACCTCTACGAGTTCGAGGCGCGCAGCGGGTACGCGATCCCGGTCGCCGTCGTCGAGCGGCTGCGCGAGCGGGCTCCGAATCTGGCGGGCCTGAAGGTCTCGGACTCGCCGTGGGACAGGGTCGCTCCGTACCTGCTCGAAGGGCTGGACGTTTTCGTCGGCGCGGAGGGGCTGCTCGTCGAGGGCCTGGCGGCCGGCGCCGCCGGTGCGGTCTCGGGGCTCGCCGCGAGCTTCCCCGACGCGGTCGTGCCGCTCGTGCGCGCGCCGGCGCCGGAGCTGGGGGAGCGGGCGCGGGATCTCCGGGCCTCGCTCAGCCGGCTCCCCTTCCACGCCGCGTCGAAGACCGCGCTCGGGTTGCGCGGTGTGCCGGTCACCGCCGAGGTCCGCCGGCCTCTACGTGGCCTCACGGGGGCCGAGGGGAAAGCGCTCGAGCGGATCGTGAACGACTGGACCGCGTGAGCGCGCTCCGTAGCCTCATCCTCGCGGCTGCGGACAGCCCGGGGTTGCAGCGGTTCGTCCAGCGCTACGGCTTCAAGCTCGGCGCGGCGCGCTTCGTCGCCGGGGAGAGCCTCGACGCCGCCGTCCCGGTCCTGCGGCGGCTGAACGAGCAGGGGCTCCTCACGAACACGACGCTGCTCGGCGAGGGCGTGGGCGACGAGGCCGAGACGCGCGAGGTCGTCGCCTCTTACCGCCAGCTGCTCGACCGCATCCGCGCGGGGGGTCTGCGCACGAACGTCGCGCTCAAGCTCACGCATCTCGGCCTCTCGATCGACGAGGAGCTCGCGCGGCGCAACCTCGCCGAGCTCGTCGGGCATGCGGCGGGCGTCGGCAATTTCATCCGCATCGACATGGAGGAGTCGCGACATGTCGACGCCACGCTCCGCATCTACCGAGCCCTCCGCGAGAGCGGTCACGAGAACGTGGGTGCAGTCCTGCAGTCCTATCTGTTCCGGAGCGAGCAGGACCTCGCTGAGCTGCTCCCGCTCGCGCCGAACCTCCGCCTCGTCAAGGGGGCGTATCTCGAGCCGCCCGAGATCGCCTACCCGCGCAAGAGCGACGTCGACGCCGCCTACGTCCGCCTGCTGGAGGCGTCGCTCCGCGGCGACGGCTTCACCGCGGTCGCGACCCATGACGAGGCCCTGATCGAGCACGCGATCTCGTTCGCCGACGGGCACCGCATCCCGAGGGAGCGCTTCCAGTTCCAGATGCTGTACGGCGTGCGCTCGCGCCTGCAGCTCGACCTCGTCCGGCGCGGCTACGACGTCCTCGTGGCCACGCCGTACGGGCCCGAGTGGTACCGCTACCTCATGCGCCGGCTCGCCGAGCGGCCGGCCAACGTTCTCTTCCTGCTGCGGAACCTCGTCCGAGGCTGAGCTCGAGGAGGAAGATTGCCGCGATCGCGACGAGCGCGAGGTCGCGGACGAGGAGGTACCACGACCAGGGCGACGCGTGATCGAGCGCGAGCGACCAGTAGTGCACCGGAAACCACGTCTGCGTGAGGCCGAGGGCAAGGAAGAGGAGCCCGCCCGCGAGCACTCCGCGCTCGCCGCGCACGAGGAAGACGAACGGGACGAGCCAGATGAGGTACTGCGGCGAGAGCACCTTGTCGAACGCGATGAGTGCCGCGACGGCCGCTCCGGCGGCGAGCAGTACGGCCTCGCCGTCGCCGTTGCGGCGCCGGGCGAAGATCACCCAGATCGCGACGACGCTCACGACTTCGAGCACCGTCGAGAGAGTCGCGGCGAGCCCCGCCCCGTGTCCGCTCAGCGCCTGCGCTCCGTGCGAGTCGATGGTGGCGAGCGGGCGCATGCCGAAGTGCTCGGCCGCCATCACGACGGCGGCGCCGAGGCTCTCGACTTGCAGCGGCCGGCCGAGCTGGTCGGCGAACATCGCGCGCAGGCCGCCCGGCGCGAGGATCACGAAGGGCAGGAAGCACGCCGCTGCGACGGCGACGAAGGCGGCCAGGTGGAGTAGGGCGCCTCGCCGTCCCTTTCGCCGCCAGAGATGGACGATCGCGATCGGGAGGAGGACCACCGGCCAGAGCTTCGCGGCGAAGCCGAGACCGAGCAGCGCGCCGCTCAGAACCGGGCGCTCCGCCACGAGGGACGCCAGCGCGCCGACCGCGAGCAGCGTCGGCCAGAGGTCGAAGCGTGTGTCGAAGAGGGAGCCGAGGACGAGCGGCGAGACGCCGATCGCGAGCAACACTGCCCAGGTGCGTGCCGGGCCGGCGCCGACCGTGCGCAGTGCCGATCCCGCTGCCGCGATGCAAGCGGCGCCGCAGACGCCCATCAGCACCGCGAACGAGGTGGCATAGCTCCAGCTCATGTACGCCGGGAGGAGCATCGGCGGCAGTGCGGCGGGCGGGTACTCGAACGGGAAGTCGCGGTACGGCATCTGCCCGGCACGGATCGCCCTCGCGTGCTGCTCGTAGCCGCCGACATCCGAGAGCTGGCCGTGCTCGAGCCAGGTGATCAGCGCGTAGAACGAGATCCCGAGCAGGACGGCGCCCGCGGCAGCCGCAACCCACGTCCCCCCGATTCGGCTCACTCCGTGCGGCTCACTCGACGTCGAATTCCTCGGCGACGGCCGGCTCGCCGCCGATCAGCCCCGGGATCTCGCCGAGGTCCGGGAGTTCGTCGCCGAAGGAGATGACCCCGAACCGGTCCTGCGCCTCGTTCGCGATCCAGACGTCGCCCTCGGGCAGCCCCGGCAGGTGCTCGCGCAGCTCCTCCAGCGTCGTCTTCGAGTCGAACAGGTTCCAGATCAGGATCCGCGCGATCACGCCGCCGGGGAGGCGTTCTCGTCGGGCAACTTCTCCAGGAGCGCTTGAATCCGGCGGACGACGTCGATCTCGTCGTGGCCGAAGTCATCGAGGAACGAGTGCAGCGCCGCCCGGAGCAGCTGCACTTCCTCGGCTGTGAGCTCGATAGTGGACATGGCCGAAGCCTAGAGCCCTACATGCGGAAGACGCCGAAGGTCGTCTCCGGGATCGGCGCGTTGCGGGCCGCCGCGAGCCCGAGCGCGAGCACCCGCCGGGTGTCGAGCGGGTCGATGATCCCGTCGTCCCAGAGCCGCGCCGTCGAGTAGTAGGGGTTCCCCTCAGCCTCGTACTTCGCGCGGATCTCGTCCTGATCGACGTCGCCGACCATCGAGAGGACGGTCGCCGCCTGCTCGCCGCCCATGACCGAGATGCGCGCGTTCGGCCACATCCACAGCTGCCGCGGCCCGTACGCGCGGCCGCACATGGCGTAGTTGCCGGCGCCGAACGAGCCGCCCGTCACGACAGTGAACTTCGGCACCTGCGCGTTCGCCACTGCCATGACGAGCTTTGCGCCGTCGCGCGCGATCCCGCCGGCCTCGTACTCGGTGCCGACCATGAAGCCGGTGATGTTCTGCAGGAAGACGAGCGGGATCCGCCGCTTGCAGCAGAGCTCGATGAAGTGCGCGCCCTTCTGGGCCGACTCGGCGAAGAGCACGCCGTTGTTGGCGAGGATCCCGACGTGGAACCCTTCGATCCGCGCGAAGCCGGTCACGAGCGTCTCGCCGTAGACCTGCTTGAACTCCTGGAAGCGTGAGCCGTCGACGATGCGCGCGATCAACTCGCGCGGATCGACCTGGTGGCGGAAGTCCTCCGGGATGAGCCCATAGAGGTCGGATGGGTCGAGCGCCGGCAGCTCGGCCTCCGCTACGTCCCAGGTCGGGTCGGGGCTGCGTCCCGCGAGGTGCCGGACGATGCCGCGCGCGATCGCGAGCGCGTGCTCGTCGGAGGTTGCGTAGTGGTCGGCGACGCCCGAGCGCCGCGTGTGGACGTCGGCGCCGCCGAGCTCCTCGGCCGTCACGTCCTGCCCGGTCGCGGCCTTCACGAGCGGCGGCCCGCCGATGAAGATCGTTCCCGTGCCGCGAACGATCACCGTCTCGTCCGACATCGCGGGCACGTAGGCGCCGCCCGCGGTGCAGGAACCCATCACGACCGCAATCTGCGGGATCCCCTGCGCGGACATCTGCGCCTGGTTGTAGAAGATCCGGCCGAAGTGCTCGCGGTCGGGGAAGACCTCCGCCTGGAGCGGGAGGAACGCGCCGCCGGAGTCGACGAGGTAGATGCACGGCAGCCGGTTCTGCTCGGCCACCTCCTGCGCGCGCAGGTGCTTCTTGACCGTGAGCGGGAAGTACGAGCCGCCCTTGACGGTCGCGTCGTTGGCGACGATCACGCACTCGCGGCCCTCGACAACGCCGATGCCCGTCACGATCCCCGCGCTCGGCGCTCCGCCGTCGTACATCTCCCAGGCGGCGAGCGCATTCAGCTCGAGGAAGGCCGTGCCGGGGTCGACGAGCAGGTCGACGCGCTCCCGCGCCGGGAGCTTGCCGCGCGAGCGGTGCCGCTCCGTCGCCTTCTCGCCGCCGCCGCGCGCGACCTGCGCCGATCGCTCGCGCAGCTCGGCGACGAGCTCCTCCATCCGTCCGCGTCGCCGCGCGAAGTCCTCGGCTTCGCGGTCGAGCTGCGAGGTCAGGACGGCCATGTGCGGAGCCTAGACGGCGCGTAGGCAGGCATTGACAACTTCGTCA
>JAICLM010000173.1 GCA_025927435.1 Thermoleophilia bacterium
CCTCGTCCTCGAGCCCGATCAGCTGGATGATGCCGCCGGCGTTGACGATGTAGTCCGGCGCGTAGAGGATGCCGCGCTCCTGCAGCCGCTCGGCGTCCTCGGGCTCTGCGAGCTGGTTGTTCGCGCAGCCGGTGACGGCGCGGCAGGCGAGAAGCGGGATCGAGTCCGCGTTGAGCGTGCCGCCGACCGCGCACGGCGAGTAGACGTCCACCTCCGTCTCGAGCGCGGCCTCGGGCGAGACCGTGTCGCAGCCGGTCGCGGCGGCCCGCGCCTCGTCCAGGTCGCTCACGAGCACCCGCGCACCGGCGGCCGCGAGTTCCCGGGCCAGAGTCGCCCCGACGGCACCCGCGCCCTGCACGAGCACGCTCCGGCCGGCCAGGTCCGGCGAGCCGAAGACGTGCTCGACCGCAGCGCGAATCGCGTGCAATCCACCGCGGGCGGTGCCGCGGCCGCTGTTCCCACCGCGGCCCGTGGTCCCGTAGACCCACGGGCATGTCTCGGCGACGACGTCGAGATCCTCGGGCGAGATGTTCATGTCCCCGGCGGTGCGATAGCTACCGCCGAGCGAGGCGACGAGCTCGCCGTAGCGCCTGAGCAGGCGCCTGCGCGGCTCGCCGACGGGAAGCTCCGCCACCGCGAGCACGGCCTTGCCGCCGCCGCGCGGCATCCCGGCGCCGGCCATCTTCCACGTCATCGCCCCCGAGAGACGCATGGCGTCGGCGAGGCCGTCGGCCGGCGCCGGGTAGACGCGCATCCGCGTGCCGCCGCCGGCGGGGCCGAGCACGGTGGAGTGGACGCACACGAACATCCACGCGTCGCTCTCCGCGTCGTGGCGGACGACCGCGTGCTCTCCGCCCCAGTCCCCCAGGAGGTGCTCGAAGTCCACTCCGGCACCGTAGATGGAGAACATCTGCCTCTGCCGGAGGCGCGGATGCGAGGTTCGCCGGCTCGCCCCGAGCCGGTCTCGGCCCACGCAGCATGCGCCGTCACAAACGCTAGCTCGGCTACACTCAGCCGCCGGAATGGCCGGAGAACGGACGAAACTCGTGGTCGCCCAGCGCGAGAGGCTCGGCTCGGCCGAGTCGCGACGCCTGCGCAGGGAAGGGCTCGTGCCGGGCGTCCTCTACGGCAACGGCGAGCCGGTCGCGATCTGCATCGCCGAGCGCGAGCTCAGGCGGGCGCTGACCGGCGCGGCGGGCCTGCATTCGATCCTCGACGTCGAGATCGACGGCAAAGGCCAGACGCACGCGTCGATCCTCAAGGAGTACCAGGTGGATCCCGTGCGGGGCGGCGTCACGCACGTCGATCTGCACGAGGTGCGGCTCGACAAGCCGATCCAGGCCTCGGTGTCCGTCCAGCTCCTGGGCGGCGACGACGCGCCGGGCGTGCGCGAGGGCGGCGTGCTCTCGCAGCCGCTGCGCGAGGTCACGGTCGAGGCGCTGCCGCTCGAGATGCCGGAGCACATCGACCTCGACGTCTCGGGCATGGAGATCGGGGGCACGCTCCGTATCTCCGACCTCACCGCGCCGGAAGGCTCGACCCTTCTCGACGACCCGGAGATGGTCGTCGCCACGGTCACCGCGCCGACGAAGGTCGTCGAGCCCGAGCCCACCGAGGAGGAGCTCGCCGCGATGGAGGCCGAGGGCGAGGAGGGCGAGGAGCCGTCCGAGGGCGAGGCTGCCGAGGGTGCAGCCGGCGAGCCCGCCGAGCCGGAGGCGGACGCCGGCGACCAGGGCACCGTCGAGGGCTGACCTGTGCGGCTCTGGCCGCGCCGTCGGGGATCGTCGCTCGACCTGCTCGTCGTGGGGCTCGGCAATCCCGGCCGCGAGTACGAGCGCAACCGCCACAACGTCGGCGCGATGGTCGTGGACGAGCTCGCGCGCCGCCACGGCGGCTCCTGGCGCTCCAAGTTCTCGGGCCGGATCGCGGAGGTTCGCCTGGACGGCCACAAGCTCGCGCTCCTCAAGCCCGAGACGTACATGAACGAGTCGGGCCGCTCCGCCGGCGCGGCGGCCTCCTTCTTCAAGGTCGCGCCGGACGCCGTCCTCGTCGTGCACGACGAGAGCGACCTCGAGCTGGGCCGGCTCCAGCTCCGGCTCGGCGGCGGTCTCGCCGGGCACAACGGGCTGCGCTCGATCGCGCAGCATCTGAAGACGCAGGAGTTTCTCCGCCTTCGCGTGGGCGTCGGCCGGCCCGAGCGCGGCGACCCGCGCCCGCTCGCGGACTGGGTGCTCGCGAACTTCGAGGCTCACGAGGACGCGCAGGGGCTCGTCGCGCGGGCCGCCGACGCCGTCGAGACGCTCGACGCCGAGGGCGTCGAGCGTGCGCAGATCGAAGTGAACCGCCGGTAGACGCCGCGCTCCACCGCCGGGCAGTGGCCGCTCGTGGCTAGCCTCGGAAGCTGCAGCATGCTGGCCCGCCTCGCACACGTCGTCGCTCGTCACCGGTGGAAGGTGATCGGCGCCTGGATCGCCCTCACCCTCTTCGGAGCGTTCGCCGCAGGACAGGTCTCGAAGCGCTGGTACCAGAGCTTCTCGATCCCCGGCAAGTCGGCGTACGAGGCGAACCAGCGCACGCTGAAGACGTTCGGGACCGGTGTCCGGCCGCCCAACGTCGTCGTCTTCCACACCGCCGGCGATGCAACCAGGAGCAGCGCCATCCGGGCGGCGATGCTCCGCGTCGCGCGCAGCAACCCGGCGGCGCGGACGAGCTCGTACTTCTCGACGCACGACCTCATGTACGTCTCGCAGGACCGCCATACGACGTTCATGGAGGTCTATCCGCCCGGGCCGTCGACCTTCTCGACGACGAGCGGTGCGAGCGAGATGCGAGCCGAGGCGGCAGCCGCCCTGCCGGCGGGGATCCAGGTTCAGGTGACGGGGCACGATCCGCTCGAGGAGGCGAGCTCCCACGGCGGCGGCAGCAGCAGCGTGCTCCTCGAGGCCGTGATCGGCGGCCTCGGGGCCATCGTGATCCTGCTCTTCGTCTTCGGGACCCTGCCCGCGATCCTGATGCCGGTCGCCGTCGCCGCCGCGGCGATCCTCAACACCTTCACGCTCGTCTGGGCGCTCACGTACATCACGAGCGTCTCGATCATCGTTCAGTACCTGATCGCGCTCGTCGGCCTCGGCGTCGCGATCGACTACGCGCTGCTGATGATCTTCCGCTTCCGCGACGAGCTGCGCGAGGGAGAGGACGTCGAGACGGCGCTCGTGGAGACGATGACGCACGCCGGACGCTCGGTGATCGTCTCCGGCTCGACCGTCGCCGTCGGGCTCCTCTCGATGGTGATCCTGCCGCTGCCGTTCATCCGTTCGATCGGCATCGGTGGAATGCTGATCCCAGCCGTCTCGGTACTGGCGGCGATCACCCTCATGCCGGCGCTGCTCGCGGTGCTCGGCGAGCGGATCAACAGCGGTCGTGTGCTGCCGAAGCGCTTCGTCGACCGCGGTCATCCGGAGGACGGCGCCTGGGGCCGCTGGGCGCGCTTCGTGCTGCGCCGGCCGTGGGCGGTCGCGGGGGTGGGCACGGCGATCGTCGCCGTGCTCGTGGTGCTCGGCCTCCGGCTGAACCCGAACGAGGCCCAGCTGAAGAGCTTCCCCGGCACCGGCACGGCCATCACCGGCCGGAAGCTGCTCGCCGACGCCGGCATCTCGCCCGGCGTGATGAAGCCGTTCGTGACCCTCGTCGAGCACGGTGGCGACGCCCGGGCAGTCGCGACCACCGAGCGGCACGTCGCGGGCATCGTCGGCGCCGCGACGCCACCCGGCTCGGCCTGGCACCACGGGCAGGACACCCTCGTCGAGGCGTTCCCGGCGATCGACGGTGCGGCTCCCGGGATCCAGGGAATCATCGACAGGGTCAATGACAGGCTGCAAGGCACCGACGCGACGCTCGGCGGAGTGCCCGCCGTCGACCGCGACTTCGTGCACGCCGTCTACGGCAACTTCGTGTACCTGCTCGCGTTCGTGCTCGTTTTGACGCTCATCCTCCTGACGCGCGCGTTCCGGTCGATCGTCCTGCCGGTCAAGGCCGTGCTCCTCAACCTCGCCTCGCTCGGCGCGGCGTTCGGGATCATCGTCTTCATCTTCCAGGAGGGTCACGGCTCGTCGATCTGGAACATCTCGGCGACCGAGGCGATCACGGCCTGGATCCCGTTGATGATCTTCGCCTTCCTCTTCGGCCTCTCGATGGACTACGAGGTCTTCATGCTCACGCGGATGCGGGAGGCGTACGACGAGACGCACTCCACGAACCGCGCGATCGAGCTCGGCCTCGCGAGAACCGGGAAGCTCGTGACGAGCGCGGCGCTCATCCTCATGTTCGCGTTCCTCGTCCTGTCCTCGAGCCCGGGCTTCGAGATCAAGGTGTTCGCGATCGGCCTTGCCGCAGGGATCATCTTCGACGCGACGGTGATCCGGGCGCTGCTCGTGCCCGCGCTGATGCGTCTGCTCGGGGACGCGAACTGGTGGCTGCCGCACTGGACGCGGCGCGCCCTGTTCATCCGCTCCGAGCGGCGGCCGGAGGTCGAGCCGGCCCTAGAGCGGTAACAGCGCCGGTTCCCGCTCCGGTTCCGCTTCCTGTTCCGCGCGGCGCTCCACGCTCCGGACCTCCGGCACGAGCACGAGCACGAGGAAGTTCGGCACGCACATCAGCGTGCCCGCCAGCACCAGCGCCGCGTCCACTCCGACCGCGTTCGAGATGGTTCCGGCGAGCAACTGACCCGCCGGCATGAGACAGAGGGACAGCATCAAGTCGATCGACGCGACGCGCGCGAGCCGGCGAGGCTCCACCTCCTGCTGCATCGCGGTCTCGAAGAGAGTGTTGCCCACCAGGACCGAGCCGCCGAAGAGGAGGGCGCACGCCATCACGACCGGGAGCGGGAACGGCCGCGC
>JAICLM010000122.1 GCA_025927435.1 Thermoleophilia bacterium
CGGGCCCCCGGTCGCGCCGCCCGCGACGGGGTGCCCCGGGACGAAGCGAGCGTCCTCGAGCGCGGCCAGCGACCGCTTCGTCGACGCGACGTCGGTCACGACCGCCTCCGGGCCGGCCGCGACCAGAACCTCCCGCACGACGGCCGGCGCCGCGCCGACCGGAACGGCGACGACGACGAGCTCGGCGTCCGCCACCGCCTCGGCGAGCGACCGCGCCGGCTCGACGGCGCTGCGTGCGGCCGCGCGCTCGAGCACGGCCGGGTCGGCATCGAAGCCGCGACAGCGGGTGCCGGCGCGGCCGGCGGCGAGCGCGACGGACGTGCCGATCAGGCCCGTGCCGACGACGGCGAGCCGCTCGACCGCGCGTGGCCGCTCGGCCGTTCGTCCTGCCGGGGCCGGTGCGCTCCGCTCGGCCGCCACCTCCTGCTTCAGCACGTCGAGGACGGCCGAGAAGATTGCCGTCACGCCCCGCTCCGACAGCGGCCCGGGGTTTGCCGTCACGAGAGCCTGCAACAGCTCCGCCTCGCGCTCGGGATCGATCCAGCGCTCCCCGGCCGAGTCCTTGTAGTCGCGGACGGCGGCCACGAGCTCGAGTCGCCGGTTCACGAGCTGGAGCAGCCGGCGGTCGAGCTCCGAGATCTCGGTCCGGAGTGCGTCGAGCTCGCTCATGCGACGTGGCGTTCCCCGACCTCGACGGCGACCGGCAGCCGGTTCGCAGGCGGCGCGAGCGGACAGACCCAGCCCGGGTCGTACGAGCAGGACGGGTTGTAGGCGAAATTGAAGTCGAGCACGAGCCGCCCGTCGTCTTCCCCGAGGTCCGCGCCTTTCACCGTGTCGAGGAGGTAGCGACCTCCGCCGTAGCTCTCCCGGCCGCTCGTGGCGTCGCGGAAGGAGAGAAAGGCGCCGCCGCCGTACGCCGCGAGCCAGGCGACCTCGAGCGACAGCCGCTCGCCGCGCAGCTCGAAGGTCGCGCGGGCGAACGGCCTGAAGAGAATCGGCTCGGTCCCACTCGTCTCCACCGGCTTCGCCGCGGCCTCGACGTCCTCGAGCTCCGCGACGACGCGCGCCTGCGGGTCGTACGGCCAGTACTCGAGCCCGCCGAAGGAGGCGCGACGTTCGGCCGGCAGCGGCGACTGCAGATGCGAGCGGAACAGCTCGTCCCGCGTTTCACGCCACAGCTCCCAGCCGGCCTCGGGCTCCAGGGCGCGGACGGCGGCGTAGAGCGAGAAGACACGCCGCTTCCAGTCGAGCAGGGCGAGGGTCTCCGCGGTGCTCATCGCGCGACGCTACCCCGCGAGCTCTTCGATGCGCTCGGCGGCGCGCCGCAGCGCGGGTTCGTCGAAGAGGTACGGCGTTGCGTTCGCGACGAATCTGAGCGGCCCGTTGAGCTCGTCGCTTCCACCCGCGGCGTTGACGAGATAGCGGACGGGGATCTCGTGGCAGACGACGAGCGTCGTGGGCTCGTCGCGCGCGAGCAGCCGGCGGGCCGCCGCCGCGTACCGCAGTGCGGCTTCGTCGAGACTCTCGCCGCCGGGGAAGCGCTCCTTCCGGTTCGAATGCGCGGGCGTCTCGCGGTAGGCGTCGAGCGACTTGCCCTCGAGCTCGCCGATCCGCACGTCTCCCAGATCGTGGTCGACGAGGTGCGGGACCTTGCGGCCCGCGATCGCGATGTTCGTGGTCTGCAGGGCCCGCGGGAAAGGGGAGACGGCGACGAGATCGAGCGGTAGTCCAGCCAGCTGGCCGGCGAGCCTCTCGGCCTCCTCGATCCCCTGCTCCGATAGCCCGCGGTCGAGCTCGGGGTCGCCGTTCACGACGCTGTCGACGTTGAAGAGCGACTGCCCGTGGCGCGCAATCAGGAAGAGGCGCATCGCGGGAGGTTATTTCCTCAAGGAGCTGCGGCCGGCCCCTGCGGCATAGCGTCCCGCACGCACACCACCGAAGCCGACCGCATGCTCCGGCGCTGTTTTCCGCTCAGGCGCACGCGAAACGCGAGGGCCCGCGGATCAGTTCTTCACGCGGCGCTTCGGGAAGAGCCAGTAGTCGGCGACTGCCCCGACGATCCAGACGACGATCGTCCCGCCGACGAGCGTCCAGAAGCCGTCGATGTGCAGGCCGCTGACGAACACATCGGTGAGCCAGAGGATGAACATTGCGACGAAGAACCACGCGATGCCGAGTGTGAGGATCGCGAGCGGGAAGGTCAGGAGCTTCAGCACGGGCTTGACGAACGTCGCCAGGATCCCGTAGATGAGCGCCGCGAGGATCAGCGTGCCGGCCGAGCCGCCGACCGAGATCCCGGAGAAGATCCACGCCGCGATCGCCAGCGCTGCCGCGTCGACGGCCCAGGCGACGAGGATGCGGAGCAGGAACGGCACGGGAGAATCCTATCCGGCCGCTCCCGCTCCCCAAAACCGCCTTACGAGGTCGCCGCCGACGGCTCGCGCCGTGCGGCGGCTTCCGGCCTGCTCGCGCGGAAGAGCAGGACGGACGCGACGGCCACCCACAACAGCCAGAGCAGCATCGTGAAGAACATGAGTGAGGCGATCGCACAGACCCCGGCCACGAAGCCGAACCAGCTGACCCAGCGGGGCAGGATCGCGTAGCGCCGGATGGCGATCGAGGTAGCGAAGATCAACGCGCCCATCGCTGCTCCGCCGGTCGTCACCAGCAGGTACGAGGCGTCACTCGCAGCGTGGATGACGCCGCTGTAGACCTGGTGCTGGTAGGTGTCGTCGCTCATTGTCTTGATCCCGTCGCTGACCGCGATCCCGGCCATGGCGAGCGCGATGTAGACCGTCCCGCCCACGAGCACGATGGTGGAGAGGAACGTTCCCTGCTCCTGTGCCGCCTGCTCGCTCTCGCGCACGCGCTCGCGCAGCGCCGCGACGAACCAGATCAAAGCGAACAGCCCCAGTCCGACGAGGATCCAGCCGATGTTGACGTGCGCCCGGTTGCTCGAGCTCTGGTACCAGGACGTCATCTTCGCCGGCGACGAGTCGCTCGGTCCGTCGAAGAGCAGCACCGATCCCATCACGGCCAGTACGACGAAGACCAGCCCGGCCAGGCTCGACCAGAGCCGCAAGCCACTACTTGCCATTCCAACTCCCTCCTAGAGATGAACGCCGACCCTTGCTCCCCGCCTCGCGGGGAGCGCGAGAGTGCATTGTGTACCGATGGGGTCTGCTTGTCCAGGCCCGGACGGGATTTCATGGGCCGGGCAGGGATCGAACCTGCGACCTTCGGATTAAAAGTCCGCTGCTCTACCAACTGAGCTACCGGCCCAACGGAGAGCTCTATTGAAGCGGACGGGCGGCCTCAGGAGCCTGTCGGCGTGGCCGACGGCATCGCTGCGACGGGCGCCTCGGCTTTCGCTCCTGCGCCTTCGACGTCCAGGTGAGGTAGGGCGCGGTCGAGCCAGGAGGGCAGCCACCAGGCGCCCCGTCCGGCCAGGACGAGGACCGCAGGGGCGAACACGAGCACGCACACGGCGGCCAGGGCGACGCCGACCGAGAGCCCGACACCGAACTGCTTCACCGTCGGGTCGGCATTCAATACGAAACTGCCGAAGACGCAGATCATGATCAGCGCAGCGGCGACGATCACCCGCGCTCCGCTCGCCAGGCCTCGGCGGATCGCGTCTCGATCGCTCTCTGCGTCGGCGCGGTGCTGCTCGATGCGCGCGATCAGGAACACCTGGTAGTCCATCGAGAGTCCGAACAGAACGGCGAACATCATCAGGGGCACATAGCTCGCGATCGGATCGGTGCCGCTTGCGGTGTCGAGCCCGACCAGGCTCAGTCCCCAGCCCTTCTGGAAGACGGCCGTCAGGACGCCGAACGACGCCGTCACCGACAGCACGTTCGCGAGTGCCGCCTGAACCGCGAAGAGGAACGACCGGAACGCGGCGAGCAGGATGCAGAAGCTGAGTCCGATCACGACGGCGATCACGAGGCCGAGCCTCGACGAGATCCCGCTGGCAAGGTCGACATAGCTCGCCGTCTGGCCGCCGACGTACGCGTTGAGGTTCGTGCCCTGGGTCGCCTGCGGGATGGTGTAGGTGCGCAGCGTCCGCACCAGGTCGGCGGTGGCGGGTGCCGCGGGCGCGGTCGTCGCGATCACGCTGAACGTCGCCGCGTCGCCGGTCTTGTTGATCCCCGGCGGCGAGACGGCCTGCACTCCCTCGGCGCCCCCGAGCCCATCCTGGAGGTTCACGAGCCGCGGGTCGGTGCCTCGCGGATCTCCGCCGGCTTTCGTCAGCTCGTCGGTGATCTCGCTCTTCAGCTGCTCGGCCTGCTTCTGCTGGCCCTGTGCCGTCTGCTGCTGGCCCTGGAGCTTGACCTGCTGGGTCTGGAGTTGCGCCGCCTGCGTCTGGAGGTTCGCGGCCTGTGTCTGCAGATTTGCCGCCTGGACCTGGAGCTCGGACGCCTGCTGGACGAGTCCCTGCTTCTGTTTCACGAGTGCGACGGCGTCGGACGCGAGCGCCGCCGACTGGCCGGCGAGCGCGATCGCGCGGTTCGCGACGCTGACCTCCTGCTTGCGCAGGCTCTGCGCATCGGTGAGCAGAGCCTGGGAGGCCTTGCGGTTCGCCTGATCCTGCTGGACGAGCTTCTCGAGCTCCTTCTCGAGCCTCGTCTCCTCCTTCTGCAGCTTGTGGAGCTTCGCCTCGAGCTTCTTCTTCTGCGTCGGGTCCGTCGCGTGCTCGATCTGAGTCTCGACTTTCCGCTGCTCGGCCTGGTTCTTCGTCAGCCTCTTGAGCACTGAGGTCAGCTGTTTCGTCGTCTTGGCTCCGTCCTTGACGACCTTCTTCGCCTGCGCGCCCGTTCCGGCGATCTGCTTGTTCAACGCCACCTGCTCGGCCTCGAGCTTGTTCGCGGACGCCTGCAGCTGCGCCTGTTCCTGCTGATCCGACTTCGCCTGCCGCTCGAGCGCCGCCTGCTGCGCCTTCAGGCTGCCTTCCTGCTGCTCGAGCTGCTTCTGCTGCGCGGTCAGCTGCTTGCTCTGCGCGTTGAGCGAGTTCGCCTGCGTCTGGAGCTGCTGTTGCTGGCTCTTCCCCTGCGTCTGCTCTTGCTGGAGCTGCTTCTTCAGGCTCTGCGCCTGCTGGTTCTGGTTCGTGTATTCGCTGCTCTGCTTCGCCGGGGTGCCGAGCTTGACCGCGACGAGGAGTGGGCCGTTGTAGCCGACGCCGAAGCCTGCGGCCAGCAGGTCGTACGCCTGCCGCTCCGTGGTCGACTTCGGCGTGGCGCCGATGTCCTCCTGGCCCAGGTTCAGCGAGAGGAAGGGGATGATCAGCGGGATCAGGAGCGCCAGCGCGCCGATGATCGCCCACCAGGGCCGCGCTGTCAGCGCCCGCGCCCAGCCGCCCCAGAATCCTCGGTCGACGTCCTTCGGCGCGGGCCGCAGGAACGTCGGCAGGCGAGCCGACTCGATGTGCGGGCCGACGAGCCCGAGCACCGCCGGCAGCAGCGTGAGCGAGGCGACCACGGCGGTGACGACCGCGAAGGCCGCGGAGTAACCGAGCGCGGTCACCAACGGGATCCCCGCCACCAGGAGCGCGAGCAGCGCGATCACGACCGTCGTCCCGGCGAAGACGATCGCGCTGCCCGAGGTGGCGACCGCCATCGCGATCGACTCCTGTAGCTCCATGCCCTGCTTGCGGTTGTCGCGATGGCGCGTGACGAGGAAGAGCGCGTAGTCGATGCCGACGCCGAGGCCGATCATGGTTGCGAGGGTCGGCGCGATCGTCGGAACCGTCACGCCGTGGCCGAGAATCGTGATGAGCGACAGCCCTGCGGCCAGGCCGAACACCGCCGAGAGGATGGGGAGCCCCATCGCGACGAGCGTCCCGAACGTGAATGCGAGGATGATCATCGCGGCGACCAGACCGATCACCTCGCTGCTCTCGGTCTCGGGCTCGGACAGCTCGCCGCCAACCGAGCCGCCGACCGCGACGTCCATTCCCGCCTTGACGCCCGGATCGCCGGCATGGAGAACGTTCTCCGCGATCTCCTGCGTGAGTTCGCTGCCGCCGACGTCGAGCAGAACTGGGATGAACGCGGTCTTCTTGTCCTTGCTGATCTGGTGGGCCCCCTGCTGTGAGAAGGGGTCGACGACTCCCGCGACGTGCGGCAGCGTCTTCACCCGCTTGTAGGAGGCCCCGATCGCCTGCTTGTTGCTCGGGTCGGTGACCTTCCCGGTGGACGTGTGGAAGACGAGGGGGTTGCTCCCGTTCTGCTGTGGCGGAAACCGCGCGGCGAGCAGATCGGTGGCGGCCTGGCTGTCGGTGCCGGGCAGGCGCAGGTTGTTGCTCGTGTTGCTGCCGAACGCGTGCGCGAGACCGACGAGGAGGACGGCGCCGACGATCCACGCACCGAGGACGGCCCACCTCCAGCGGGCGCAGAACAGTCCCAGCCGATGCAGCGCCCGGGCCATGCTGTCGAGGGTAGACCTATC
>JAICLM010000192.1 GCA_025927435.1 Thermoleophilia bacterium
ACGAGCGTCTCTACCCCGGCCCGGGGGCGGGTCGCGGTGGCCGCAGCTTGGCCCAGAGCGCCCGGGAGAAGAGCGGGACGATGTAACGGCGCGCGGGGCCGTTCAGGATCACGAAATCGTCGAAGGTGTGCGCGCCGGGCTCGTCCTTGATCGATCTCGCCGCGTCGCGAAGGTCGACCAGCTGCTGGACGGTCATCTGCAACGGGCGCTCGTCCGGCTGGTACCGGCACCCGACGGGATAGTCGCGTCCGGGCCGGCGCGTCATCTCGATGTGGCAGCCCATGACGTGGGTGACCCGGCGCGGGCCGGCGAATTCCACGGTCCGCTCCATGCTGTCGAGGTAGACGGGGAAGTCGAAGGCGTAGATCCGGCCCGGCAACGCATTGTCGGCGGTGATCAGGAAGCCGCTCCAGGGGTCGTAGATCGTGACTGCCGCGCGCTGGTGGCCGGGAGTGCCGGTGAGCTCGAGCACGCGACCGCCGCCGAGGTCGAACCGGACGATCTGATCCGGCCAGGCGGTGAAGCCGAAGAACTCCTGTACGGCCTCCGGCTCACGGTCGACCACGGTGGTCGCGGGCCGATCGGCGAACTGGGCGTCTCCCTCCACATGGTCGAGATGGCCGTGCGTATGGGCGACGACCAGCTCGTAGCCGTCGCGCGGGTGCTCCGCGAGCCACGACTCGACGATCTCGTCCACCGTCTCACGCACGGGGTTGCCCTCGGTCTTCTTGCTCGCGCCGGTGTCGAAGAGCACCGCCCGTTCGCCGCCGAACAGCAGGTACAGGAACGGCGCCTCGGCGGTCAGGGCCTTGCTCTGCCGGAGCACGTACGTGTGCGGGTCGTACCGGTGCACCTGGAGCGGTGGATCGGTGTCGGGCGTACGACGGGGGGAGCCGTGGATCCAGCGGACATCGAGGTCCCCGTGTACCGGCGCATCCGTGGTGAAGTCGAGATCGCTCAGGTGCCCAATGAGATCACGCTGCGGATGCCGTCCTGCGCATGCATGAGGTCGAACCCGCGGTTGACCTCGTCGAGCGAGAGCGTGTGGGAGATGAGCGGGTCGACGACGATGTCGCCCGCGAGGTAGCGCTCCACGAACTGCGGCACCTGGTCGCGTCCCTTCACTCCGCCGAAGGAGGAGCCGGCGACCCGGCGGCCCGTGATCAGGAGCCGCGGCACGACGTCCAGCGTCTCTCCCTTGCCGGCGACGCCGCAGACCGTCGCGAGGCCCCAGCCCATGCGTGCCGACTCGACGGCCTGGCGCATCACGTCCACGAGGCCCGTCGCCTCGAAGGTGTAGTCGGCACCGAAGCCACCGGTCAGCTCGAGGATCTGCTCCACGGCCCCCGGCCCACCGGAGAGCGTGTCGGTGGCGCCCTGGGCGCGCGCGAGCTCGAGCCGGGACTCGGCCGGATCGACGCAGACGATCCGTTCCGCCCCGCTCAGCCGGCAGCCGATCACGGCGCCGAGACCGACGAGCCCAGCGCCGAAGACGACGCAGGTCGAGCCCGCCTCGACCCGGGCGGTGTTCAGCGCGGCACCGATTCCGGTGGAGAGGCCGCAGGCGAAGACGCACGCACGGTCGAGCGGCGCCTCGGAAGCGATCTTCGCGAGCGCGATCTCCGGCATCACCGTGTACTCGGCGAAGGTGGACGTCCCCATGAAGTGCCTGATGGGCTCGCCGTCGCGGGACAGGCGCGTCGTCCCGTCGGGCAGGTGGCCCTGACCCTGCTGCTCCCGAATCGCGAGGCAGATGTTCGTGCGCGGGTCGAGGCAGTGAGCGCACTCCCGGCACTGCGGCGAGAAGAGCGTGACGACGTGGTCGCCCGGCGCGAGCGACACGACGCCCTCCCCGACCCGCTCGACGACGCCCGCGCCCTCGTGCCCGAGCACCGTCGGCGCGTAGCCGGACGGGTCCGCGCCCGACGCGGTGTACAGGTCGGTGTGGCAGACGCCGCAGGCGACGAGGCGCACGAGGACCTCGCCCGCCTTCGGCTCGGCCAGGTCGACTTCCTGCACCTCGAGTGGACGACCGAACTCCTCCAGCACCGCGGCCCTGATCTTCATGACGCCGGTCCTACCAGTTTCCGGAACACCGCCGACGCGCAGAAGATCCGTCATGGAGCCCGAGCAGCCGCCTCCCTACGGCGCGTACGCCGCGATCATGGCCGCGTTCTGCGGCGGCCTCCTCGGCGCCGGCGCGCTTGCGCGCGCTCTCGGCCGCGATCCGGAGGAGCACACCACACTCGATCTCGTGACCCTCGCGCTCGCGACCTACAAGGCGGCCCGGACGCTGTCCCGCGACGAGGTGACGAGCTTCCTCCGCGAGCCGTTCGTGGAAGGCCACGCGCACGAGGGCGGCGAGGAGCCGGTCGAGAACGGCGGCATGCGGCAGGCGATCGGCGAGCTCGTGACGTGCAGCCGCTGCGTCGGCACCTGGGTCGCGGCCGGTATGGGCGCGACGCAGATCGTCGCGCCCCGGTTCGGGCGACTCCTCACGTGGACCCTCGGCGCCGCCGGGCTCAACGACTTCCTCCAGGCCGGATTCGCCGCGCTCACGAGCAAGAGCAACGAGATCGAGAAGCGGGCGGCGGTTCTTCAGTAGCCGAGCTCGCTCGCGTACGCCTTCCGGTAGATCTTCTGCAGCCGCTCGACCTTGTCGACGTAGCCCCGCGTCTCGTCGAACTGGATCCCGACGTGCTGCCGTTGCCAGCGGTCGACATTGTCCTCCCCCGCGTTGTAGGCGGCGAGCGCGAGCTGCTCGTTCTGGTCGTACCGGTCGAGGAGATGCCGGAGGTACCAAGCGCCGTAGCGGACGTTGATCTCGGGGTTGGTCAGGTCTGAGACGTGGAAGTTGTGGCCGCCCGTGTACTGGGCGATGCCCTTGGCCGTGGTCGGGGTCAGCTGCATGAGGCCGACGGCGCCCGCGCTGGAGTGGGCGTCGGCGTTGAACTTGCTCTCCGCCTCGATCACGGCTGCGAGGAACGCCGGGTCGAGGCGGTAGTGCGCCGCGTGGCCGCGGACGATCGACGTGTAGCGCAGTGGGTACCAGAGCCGCGCGTACCACGGCGGCTCCGTCTTCTGCAGATAGAGAAAGACACCGACCGCCGCGAAGACCACGGCGCCCGCGGCGAGCCAGCGTCTCAGTGAGACCGACGTAGCTCCTCCAGCACTCCGGCGACGAACGCGTCGAGCTCCTCGAGCGAGCCGTCGTTGACGTAGCAGAAGTCCGCCCGCCGCACCTTCTCGTCTTCGGGCACGAGCCGATCCTCCCGGTCCGCGACGGCGCCGCGTCGCCCTTCCCGCACCTCGGGCGGCGCGGTCACGACCACGACTCGGTCGAAGCGCTCCTCGCCCCCGGTCTCGTACAGCAGCGGGATCTCGGCGACCGCGACGTCCGCAATCTGCTCCGCGAGCCATGCGGCGGTGGCCTCCCGCACCCGCGGGTGCAGCTCGGACTCGAGCCAGGCGAGCTCGGCGCGGTCGGCGAAGACGATCCGGCCGATCTCCGCGCGGTCGACCTCGCCGTCACGGAAGACGCGGTCGCCCCAGTGCTCCCGCAACGCCGCCTGCAGACCGTCGTCCTCGCGATAGAGGCGGTGGACGATGTCGTCGCTCGAGATCACCGCCGCACCGTGACGCGCGAACGCCCGCAGCGCCTCGCTCTTGCCTGCTGCGATCCCGCCCGTGAGCGCGACCGCGAGCGGTCGCTTCATCGCTATTCGGGAGCTGCCTCGTCGGAGGCGTCGGCTTCGGGTGCCTCTGCCTCGGCGGCCGGCTCCTCCACGGCGTCAGATTCGGGCTCGGCGGTCGGCTCTGCGTCGGCGACCGGCTCCTCCTCGACGGCTTCCGTCTCGGCCTCGCCGACGGGCTCCTCCTCGGCCACCGGCTCTGCCTCCGCGGGAGCCTCGAGCGCCTCGGCAGCGGGAACCTCGTCGGCGAAGACCTCGTCGGAAAGCCCCAGCGCAGGCGGCTCGGCCTCCTCGCCGGGCAGCGGCTGCACGGGCATGTTGTCCTCCACCCGCTTCAGCGAGAGGGAGAGGCGCCGGCGCTCGGCGTCGACTTCGAGGATGCGGACGTTGACCTGGTCGCCCTGCGAGACGATCTCGCGCGGGTTCTCGACGTGGTGCTGCGCGAGTTCGGAAATGTGGACGAGCCCCTCGACGCCCGGCAGGATCTCGACGAAGGCGCCGAACGTGACGACCTTCGTCACGGTGCCCTGCACGACGTCGCCCTCCTGGTAGCTGTCGAGCACCTGCTGCCACGGATCGGTCTGCGTCTGCTTGAGACCGAGCGAGATCCGCTGGCGCTCGCGATCGATGTCCAGAACCTGCACCCGGACGGTCTGGCCGATCTCGAGCACCTCGGAGGGATGGTTGACGTGGCTCCACGAGAGCTCGGAGATGTGGATGAGGCCGTCCATCCCATCGAGGTCGACGAAGGCGCCGAAGTCGACGATGTTGGAGATCGTGCCCTCGACGACGTCGCCGGGGTTGA
>JAICLM010000052.1 GCA_025927435.1 Thermoleophilia bacterium
AGGCGGCAAGGCAAATGCGGTCACGCTTTCGCTCGCTCCGCTCTCCGACGACGAGACCACGCGGCTCGTGCACGCCTTGCTCGAGCGCTCGGTCCTCCCGGCGGAGGTACAGACCGCACTGCTCGAGCGCGCCGGCGGCAATCCCCTCTATGCCGAGGAGTTCGTTCGCATGGCGGGGGAGCGCAGGTCGCACGACCTCGAGCTTCCCGAGTCGGTGCAAGGCATCATCGCCGCCCGCCTCGACGCTCTCGAGCCCGCCGACAAGGAGCTGCTCCAGACCGCCGCGGTCGTCGGCAAGGTCTTCTGGTCGGGTGCGCTCGAGCTGATCACCGGGCGCGACCGCTTCGAGCTCGAGGACCGGCTGCACGAGCTCGAGCGGCGCGAGCTCGTCCGTCGGGAGCGGCGCAGCTCGGTGGCTGGTGAGCAGGAGTACGTGTTCCGGCACGTCCTCCTCCGGGATGTCGCCTATGGGTCGATCCCGCGTGCCGCGCGCGTCGACCGGCATCGCCTGGCCGCCGAGTGGATCGAGTCGCTCGGCCGTCCGGACGACCAGGCCGACCTGCTGGCGTACCACTACCTGGCGGCGATCGAGCTCGCACGCGCTGCCGGAGTCGACGCCAGTGCCTTCGCGGCGCCCGCGGCTGCTGCGTTGTTGCGGGCGGCCGACCGTTCGCTCGCCCTCAATGCGTTCGCTGCCGCCTCGCGCATGTACGAAGAGGCGCTCGCGCTCGGGCTCGCAGACGAGGATCGTCGGCAGGCCGTGTTCCGGCGAGGGATCGCGCTGCACATCCTCGGCGATCCGGCTCGCGTGACCGTGCTCGAGGAGGCTCGCGCTCTGTTCGAGGCTGCGGGCGACGACGAGGCGGCGGCCGAGGCGAGCTCGACGCTGGCCGAGGCTCTCTGGTACTCGGGTCGGTTGGAAGCGCACAAAGCCGCCCTCGCACGGGCGCAGGAGCTCGTGCAGGGGCACGAGCGTAGTGCTGCCGTCGCCCGCGTTCGCGCGCAGGCGGCCCGCTCCGCGATGCTCGACGACGACGATGCAGAAGCAATTCGGATCGGCCGGGAGGCTCTCGAGATGGCCCAGTGGCTCGAACTGGACGAGCTGCGGACGAACCTTCTCACGACGATCGGCACCGCCTTGTCGAGCTCCGAGCTCGGGGCCGGCGACGAGATGCTGCGGGAGGCGATTGCTCTCGGAGCCGCGCTCAACAGCCTCGAAGGTCCACGCGCACTCAGCAATCTCGGGCATTCCGCCTATCTCCAGGGCAGCATCAGTGACGAGCACGAGCTGCTGCTCGAGGCCTGCGGGGCGGCCAAGCGGGTCGGGAGCGACAACCTCGCACGCTTCGACGAAGGAATCCTCTGCTGGAGCTTCTACGCGATCGGCGACTGGAACGAGTCGCTGCGGCGGTGCGATGCCTTAATCGCCGAGTGTGAGGCCGGCTCGGCGCACACGTTGGAGAGCATCGCGCACTCGACGCGGGCACAGATCCTGCTCGGCCGCGACGATCTGGATGGGGCGACGCGGGCGGTGTCGCAGGCTGTCGAGCTCTGCAGCGAGCTCGACAGCGCGTCCGTCGACCGCTTCCGCGCCCACCTCGTTGCCGCGCGCGTGGCGCTCGAACTCGGCCGCCCCGACGAGGCGCAGGCTGCCCTTCTGACCGCGCTCGCCGAGACCGACCGGACCTATTCGCATGACCCCATCGCCTTCGCGCTGCTCGGGGAGCCCCTCGGGCTTGCGGATCGCCTCGACGAGCTCTTCGGTCGCACGAGCAGCGGTCCATGGCTCGAGATCGCGAGGCTCGTCGTGGCCGGAGAACTGGGGGAGGCTGCGCGGCGTCTCGACGACGCCGGCCATCGCTCCCTCGCGGCCGAGGTGCGTCTTCGCTCGCACGCGGACACCGACCTCGAGCTGGCAATCGATTTCTTCCGCTCCGTCGACGCGACCCGCTTCCTGACCAGGGCCGAGGCGCAGCTCGCGGCACTGGCGTAGCAGGGAACCGCTCCAGATCCGAGAACTCGGGGCCGTGGCTGCGAGGAAGAAGCGCCGCCGGAACCTCGGCGGACCGATCGCGCGTCGTTGGTTCGCGATGGCCGCGCTCGTCCTCGTCGGGCTCCTCTACTACCGCCCACTGCACGACTACTTCGACGCCCGGTCACAGCGTGCGGCCCAGCAGGCGGTCGTGCGCAAGCTGCAGCGGGAGCAGGCCCTGCTCCAGAAGCGGCTGCGCCACGCATCGTCGGACGCCGCTCTCGCAGCCGAGGCGAGAACGCTCGGCTACGTCCGCCCGGGCGAGCACCTCTTCATCGTCAAGGACATCCCGCAGTGGCTGCGCAGACAGCATGCATCCAGGCATGCTGCCCGCCGTGGTCACCGACGCTGATCGAGCGGTCGTAGCCCGCCAGCTCGGGCGCGAGCCCCGCACGCTGCGCGGCGTTGCCGTGCGTTGCCCGTTTGGCGCTCCCGCCGTGACCGAGCAGAGCCCGTATGCCGCCGACGGCGAGCCGTTCCCCACGACCTACTACCTCACCTGTCGGCATCTCGTCGCGGCCGTGTCGCGACTCGAAGCCGCCGGCGGCGTCGAGCGCTGGAGCGAGACGACCCGCATCGAGCCCGCGCTCGGTACGAGCCTCGCCGCCGCCGACGAGGAGCAGCGGCGGCTGCGGAGGGAGCTCGCGGCCGGCGCGACCGGCAGCGACGGCGGCGCCTCGCTGGAGTACGGCATCGGCGGCTCGCGTCGGGGCGGCGGCCTCAAGTGCCTCCACGCACACGTCGCCTTCGCTCTCGCCCGACCCGGCTACGAGCTGGGCGAGCGCATCCTCGCCGAGGTCGAGCGGCGCTGGCCGGAACAGTGCTGCTCCCGATGAGCCAGGTCGAGGTCGCGCGCCAGGAGTGGGAGGAGGGGACTCGCCGCCTCGAGGCGGCGCGCGAAGACAGGCGCCGCTACGGACAGCTGGTCGAATGGCTCGAGCTCGTGCTCGACGAGCTGCGCAAGCGGGTCGGGCAGACGTACACGCTCGCGGAGCTCGTCGCCGCCTACGGCGAGTCGGAGCGCTGGGCCCGAGAAGTGCTGGAAGAACGTGCTGCGGCAGCGTCCTGGCCGCGCGATCTCAGCGTCGTTCTGGCCGCCGCGTTCGACGCATACCAGCGCGGTGCTATCGATTACGAACCATGAGGATGTGCGCCTAGACTCACATCCAGGTGTAATAAGTGTGAGTTTTGGTCAAATTCCACGCGATGGCCTTTAAAGAGGACGTCGCGCGCCGCGAACCGGAGTGGCTGACCCTCGGTCAGGCCGCGCGCTTCCTCGGCGTCGCCCAGAGCACGATCCGCAAGTGGTCGGATCAGGGCCGCGTCCCGGCCTTCTACACGCCGGGCGGCCACCGGCGGTTCCGCCGTGGGGACCTCGAGTCGTTCCTCGCCCGCTCGGGCCCGGGCCGCCAGCAGACGGGCCCGACCGTCCTGCTCGTCGACGACGACGAGCGGATGCGCGAGCTCGTCCGGATCGAGCTCGAGCGTGAGGGCTACGACGTGCAGGAGGCCGCGAGCGCCGACGAGGGCCTCAGCTCGATCGAGACCCACAAGCCCGAGCTCGTACTGCTCGACGTGATGATGCCCCACGTCGACGGCTGGGAGATGTTGCGCCGGATCCAGGAGCGCCACGGCGCCGGAGCGATTCCCGTGCTCATGTTCAGCGGCCAGGTGGACGACGCCGCGCGGCGGCAGGCGGCGTCGAGCGGAGCGAGCGGGTTCGTCGGCAAGGGCTTCGACCTGGGCGAGCTCGTCGACCAGGCCAAGGCGATCGTTCCGGTCTAGCTAGGGAAGGTCTTCCGCCGTGCGGAGCAGACCCGCGCCGAGCAGCCCGAGGGCGCCGAGCAGGCTGAGGTAGAGCCCGATTCCGCGGGCGGTCGAGAGGAAGTACGTGTCCGGGACGGAGATCAGCCGGATCAGGACGAAGATCACGGCGAGTGACCCGAGCGCGAGCAGGATCAGCCGGTCCGGCACGGCGGCCGGAAGCTCGATCCCCGCGCTGCGCGACGCCTCGAGGATCAGCGTAGCGAGCCCGATGAAGAAGACGAGCTTGCCGAGGGCTCCCGTGTGCCAGCCGGTCACCGCCAGCGTCTGGCCGTTCGGGAGCGTCCCCGTGTACCAGTCGGTAAAGGCGGAGATCGTGAGCACGAGGCCGGAGACCCACGCGAGCCGCACTCCCCAGCTCCCGGAGTCCGGCGTCACGCGCTCGGGCCTGGGCGGACGCTCGACTCGCGGCCGGAAGGGGCGGGCTGGCTCCGGCGTTTGCACAGGCGCAGTATGGGCACAAAAGCACACCGGCGCGCACGGGTCGCGCCTTCTCCGAGGACGGCAGAGGCGGTGCAGGACGTAAAGGGTCAGGTCGAGAGGCCCACCGAAGCGACGAGTGCGCCGTCACCCCCGCCGCTCGACGACTCGGGTTTCGTCGACTTTCAGGTCGCGGGAACCGAGGTTTCCGGAGAGTTCCGGTGCAGCGATTGCGGCTACGGGGCGGTCGTCCACCGAGCGCTTCCGCCGTGCCCGATGTGCGGCGGCGCCGTCTGGGAAAGCCGGCCTCCGCGCGTCCCGGACTGACCCCGGCCGGTCGCCCGCGCGCTCCGGCCGGAATACTTCCAGGGTGACCGATCTGCTCGACGTCGACCCTGCGCGCCTCCGAGCGCCTTCGCTTGCGGCCCTCGTGCGTGCCGTCACGGCCGCGGCCGGGTCGGCGAGCGCCTCCGACGCGCTGCGCGCCCTGGCGGAGGCCGCTCAGGCCGTTTCCGGTGCGGAGATCGCGCTCGTCCGGGCGAGCGACGACGCCGGCGAGCGGCTCGAGACGGTTGCGGTCGCAGCGTCCCGGGCCCTCGCGGCCGAGCTCTACGGAACGGTGCTGCCCGCGGCGGAGCTTCCGGAAGGGCCGGTACACGACATCGCCCAGGCGCCCGCCTCCGTTCGCCGGATCGCCGAGCACGCCGGAGCCACGCGCCTGTTCCTGGCGCCGGTGCGCGCGGGCCGCTGCGCGGTCTCGCTCGAGCTGTTCCGATCCGGCGAGCCGTTCGGCGCCGAGCAGCGGCTGGCCGCCGAGCTGTGCGCGGCGCAGGCTGCTCTCATCCTCCGCGCGTTCACGGCAGGCGGGGACGTGTCCTCGCTCGTGCGCCCTGCGCTCGAGCTGGCCGGTGAGGCGCTTGCCGTCGCGCTGGAGGAGGAGGACGCCGCGGCCGAGGTCGTTCGGTTCGCAGCCGGCGTGGCCGGGGCCACGGCCGCCGTCCTCTGGGAGCGCAGCGACGAGGGCCTCGCGCCCGCCGCCTCGTGGGGCATCGACTCCGACGCCGATCTCGGGGCGCCGCGCGAGGTAGCCGAACGGGCGCTGGCCGAGCCGGGGCCGGTCAGCGCCGACGCCGCCGGGCTGCCGAAGGGTTGCGCCGTATCGACCACGTTGTCTCTCGGCCGGCCGGCGTTGGGTGTTCTGCAGCTGTTCCATCCCGCCGGCCAGGAGCCGGAGGCGGAGCAGCTCACGCGACTCGCCACGTTCGGCGTCCGTGCCGCGCACGCGCTGCGCACGAACGAGCGGGCACGTCTCCTGGCGCTCGAGCTCGAGCGCACCCGCGCCCTGCTCGAAGTGATCGTCCAGGCCACTGCCGAGCTCTCCGTGTCGCACACGCTCGAGACCGCGGTCGAGCGTGTGGCCGAGCTGCTCGACGTGGAGCGTGTGGCCGTCTACCTCCGCGCCGCGGGCGAGGGTGAGCTAGAGGCGGCAGCGAGCCGCGGCCTCGCGGGCCCGCACGCCCGCGTGGCCGACCGGCTCCTCGACGTCGCACTCGGGCCGTCGCGCGAGCGCGCCGTGCTCGAGATCGCCGACGTCGGGCGAGATCCGCGGCTCGCGGCCGTCGCGGCGGCCGCGCGGGAGACGGGCATCGGCGCGGCGCTCGCCGTTCCGCTGATGGCGCGCGGCGACGTCGTCGGGCTGCTCGTGGCATATCCGGCCGGCCGGCCCGCAGCGGGCGAGCACGAGACTGCGCTGCTCGCAGCGCTCGCGGGACAGCTCGCGGTCGCTGTTCAGAACGCACAGCTCCACGAGCAGGCGACCCGTCTCGGCGAGGAGCGCGAGGCCGCGCTCGCCGCCGAGCGGGCCGCGGCGCGCCGGATCCGCGCGCTCTACGAGGTGTCGCGGTCCTTCGCGCAGAGCCTCCGCCTCGACGAAACGCTCGAAGCGCTGGCCCGCACCGTCGTGGAGGTACTCGACCTCGACGCGGCGGTCGTGCGCATGCCGGACGAGAGGCGCGAGCAGCTCGTACCGCGGGCCGCCCATGTCCGAGAGGCCCCATTTGCGGAGCCGGTGCGCATGATCCTCACCCACCCGGTCGCGTTCGGCCAGCGGAACGTCCAGGGGCTCTTCCGGGAGCGGCGTGCGTTCAGGCTGGGCCCGGGCCGGAATCGCGGCGAGCAGTTCCTGCCGGCGCTCGTCCCGTTCCTCGAGAAAGGCTGGACGGGAGCCGTCGTTCCCGTTGCGCTGCCGACGGAGGTCGTCGCCTCCCTCGGCGTCTACTCCTTCCGCCCCGGCAACCCGGTCTCGCAGGAGACGGTCGAGGCAGCGACCGCGCTCGCGGGCCAGGCCGCCCTCGCGATCGACAACGCGCGGCTGTACCAGCAGCAGAAGCAGTTCGCCGACACGATGCAGCGCTCGCTCCTGCCGCGTTCGCGGCCCGTGATCGAGGGACTCGAGGTCGGCGAGGTGTACGAGCCCTCCGCGCGGGTGGACGTCGGCGGCGACCTCTACGACTTCCTGGAGCTGGACGACGGTCGCCTCGCCGTCGTCCTCGGGGACGTGACGGGACACGGAGTCGACGCGACGGCGGACATGGCGATGGCGAAGTTCGTCTTCCGCTCGCTCGCGCGCGAGCACTCGGAGCCGCCCGACTTCCTCGCCTCGGCGAACGACGTGATCTGCAGCGAGATCGGGCCCGGCAAGTTCATCAGCATGAGCTACGTCGTCGTCGACGGTGCCGGCGGTCGAGTCGCAGGCGCGAGCGCAGGTCATCCCGCGCCGCGGATCGTCCTCCCGGACGGGTCGACGCGGCCGCTCGAGGCGCACGGCCTCGTGCTCGGCATCGACAGCGGCCAGGAGTACGTCGAGTCCGAGGCGGACCTGCCGCCGGGCGCCTCGCTCGTCCTGTACACCGACGGCGTCGTCGAGGCTCGCCGGGGGGGAGAGCTGTACGGGGACGACCGCCTCGACGCGCTCCTCGCCGAACGGCGGGAGCTGCCCGCCCTCGCGCTCGCCACGGCGGTCGCCGAGGATGCGCGCGAGTTCGCCGAGGGCGACCTCTCCGACGACCTCGCGGTCGTCGTGATCCGGAAGACCTGACGCCCTGATCCACGGAGGCATACGGGCTGAAAGCTAGAATCCAGCGGTCCGTGGCCACGCGCGCCGGCTTCATCCTCTGCCTCATCGTCTGCGCCCTCGGCGTCGGGACGAGCCACGCCCGGGCCGACACCCCGCCGCCTGCGGTGATCGCGAACGGCGTCCAGATCGGCTCCGTCGACGTCAGCGGGCTGACCGCCGACCAGGCGACCGCCGCGGTGGAGAAGGCTTACTTCGCGCGCGTGGCGCTGCGCGTAGGGCATCACGGCTACTCGGTCTCGCCGCATCACTTCGGCACGGCGCTCGACGAGCTCGACGGGGCCGTGCAGACGGCGCTCGCCGCTCCGGCGGAAACTGCCGTCCCCCTCGAGCCGACGCTCGACATGAAGCGCCTCGTCAAGTGGGTGAAGACCCTGGCGAAGAAGACGTATCGAGCGCCGGTTGCCGGCCAGGTCGTCCTTCGCCACAGCCGCCCGTTCTTCACCCATGCCCATCCGGGGCGCGCCCTGCGGCCGTTCACGACCCGGATGATGGTCCGGAACACGATCGTGGCCGGCACCCGCACGACGATCGCCGCGCCGGTGCGGAAGCTCCAGGCCGGGTCGGCCAAGTCCGAGCCGGTCATCGTGATCCATCGCGGCATCAACCGTCTTTACCTCTACAACGGGACGCGTCTCCTGCGTGTCTTCCCGGTGGCCACCGGGCAGCCGGCGTGGCCGACGCCTCTGGGCCGCTTCGAGATCGTCGTGAAGCAGGTGAATCCATGGTGGTACCCACCGACCCAGGATTCGTGGGCCGCAGGCGCCAAGCCGATCCCGCCCGGGCCCGGCAACCCGCTCGGCACGCGCTGGATGGGACTGAGCGCACCGGGCGTCGGGATCCACGGCACCAGCGAGCCGTGGTCGATCGGTCACTCGGAGTCGCACGGCTGCATCCGGATGCAGATTCCATCCGCGGAATGGCTGTTCAAGCGCGTGCAGATCGGGACGCCGGTCTTCATCATCCCGTCCTAGCGGGGGTCGTGGTAAGTCCTCTCAAGCTCGCGGCGCAGGCGCTCGCGATGATGGGAGTGGGGATCCTCGCGTCGCTGCTCGTGTGGAAGCTGACGCACCAGACCCCGCCGCCGAAGGCCGGCGCGCGGGCGCCGACCTTCTCGTTGCCCCGTCTCGACGGCACGGGAGACGTGTCGCTCGCGTCCTTGCGCGGCAAGACGGTCGTCCTGAACTTCTTCGCTTCGTGGTGCCAGCCGTGCAAGCGCGAGGCGCCGGACCTCGAGTCGCTCTGGCGCCACGACCGCTCGGACGGCCTCGTCGTGCTCGGCGTCGACAGTGGTGACACCAGAGGAAGTGCGCGGCGCTTCCTGAGCGCGCACGGTGTCACGTATCCGGTCGTCTTCGATCCGGACCAGACGCTGGCCCTGGGGCGGTACGCCGTGCCGGGCCTGCCGGCGACGTACGTGATCGACCCGGCCGGCCGCATCGTGGGCGACCGCGTGCTCGGTGCGGTGAGCGACGACAGCTACTCGACGACGTTCCACCGCAACCTCGAGGCGGCGATGAACTCGTGACGGGCCGGCTCAGGACCACGGCTCAGCTCGTCGCGTTCGCGCTCGTCGCCGGCCTGCTCGCGCTCCTCGTCTGGTCCGTAGTCCACCAGGAGCACGCGCCGGGGCTGGGCGCGACGGCCCCGGGGTTCACGCTGCGGAGGCTCGACAGGCCCGGCACCGTGTCGCTCGCCTCCTACCGGGGGAAGCCGGTCGTGCTGAACTTCTGGGCGTCGTGGTGCGAACCGTGCAAGAGCGAGGCCGCCGTGCTCCAGCGCGACTGGGCGAGGTACCGCAGCCGCGGTGTCGTCTTCCTCGGCGTCGATTACCACGACCTCAACTCCGACGCGCGGCGCTTCGTGAGCGTGCACGCGCTGACGTTCCCGATGCTCCAGGACGGCTCGGGCAACGTGACCAATCGCTACGGGATCTCCCAGGTGCCGGAGACGTACGTCCTCAACCGGCAGGGAAAGGTCGTCGCGCACCTGCGTGGCCCGCTCACGGATCCCGGCTTCTCCGACCAGTTCCGGGCCGCACTCGCAAAGGCGGCGGCGTGATCGTGCGCTTCCTCGCGGTGGTCGCGGCTTCGCTCGTCCTGGCGGCGCCCGCGACGGCTGCCTGCGCGCATCCGCGCACGTCGCTCGGCTACCTCCAGGGGCAGGTGATGTGCCCGACCTGCCATACGACGCTTGACATGTCCGACTCGCAGGCGGCGCAGCAGATCAAGGGGTTCATCGCGAAGAAGGTCGCCGCGTGCTGGACGGCGAAGCAGATCGAGTCGGCGCTCGTCGCACATTACGGGCAGCAGATCCTCGCTGCGCCGTCTCACAAGGGCTTCGACCTGCTCGCGTGGTGGCTGCCGATCGCCGGCGTGCTCGCGGGAGCGCTCGTGCTCGCGGTCGGCGTCTGGCGGTGGAGCCGGCGCAAGGAGCCCGAGGAGCCGGACGGCCCGCCGGGCTCCGGGCTCGACGAGGAGACCGAGCGTCGCCTCGACGATTTGCTGGCACGCTTCGACTGATGGGCGGACGGCTCGGCATCTCGTTCGCGGCGGGCTTCGTCTCGGTCGTCCTGCCGTGCGTCTTGCCGCTCGTCCCCGGCTATCTCGCGGCGCTCTCGAACGTCGAGGCCGGCCAGCTCGGCCAGCGCGGTACGGCTCGCCGGGTCGTCGTCTCGAGCATCCCGTTCATCCTCGGTTTCACCGTCGTCTTCGTCGTGCTCGGCGCCGGGGCGGCGGCCGTCGGCAGCGTCCTCTCGGCGTCGGCTCGAACGCAGCTGGCGGGCTTCATTCTCGTCGTGCTCGGGCTCGCGTTCATGGGCCTGCTGCCGGTGCCGGAGCGGGTGCTGGCTCCCGGGCTGCTCGCCGGCGCGCGTCGGCGCGGATCGGGCGCACTGCTCGGCGGGGCGTTCGCCGTCTGCGCTGCGCCGTGCATCGGCAGTGTCCTCGGCGCCGTGCTCGTTCTCGCGAGCACGAGCGGGACGGTGCTGAAAGGAACCGTCCTCCTCGCTGCCTACGCGCTCGGCCTCGGGGCGGCGTTCCTCGTCGCCGGTCTCGCCTTCGCCCGCGCGATGGGGGCGTTCCGCTGGCTCCGCGACCGCTACACGCTGATTCAGCTCGCGAGCGGGATCGTGCTCGTCGCGCTCGGTCTGCTGCTCTTCTTCCACCGAGAGTGGTGGCTCGAGGTCGCGGTCAACCGCCTCCTGATCGACCTCGGCCTGGCGAAGCCCTAGCCCCGTCTCAGTCGGACCTCTCTCACCTAGTAACAGACTGTTACTAGGTGCTCGGCCAGGCCTTAGACCTCGGCGGAGACCGTAGCCGCATAGGCCACTGTCCAAGCAAGTAACAGACTGTTACAAGGTGAGGTTCGGCGGGTCCAGGGCGAGCGAGCCCTCGGCGACTCGTTGCCGCGCGGCGGCTACCTGCGCGAGCACGCCCTCTACGTCGACTCCGCGGTGCGCCGGCGCGAACGGCGCCAGCCGCCGCGCTGCCTTCTCGAGCTGTCGCCCCGTCGCGACCGGGCGGCCGCGTCCAGCCTGGTACCACGCCACAGCAACGTGGACGAGCCCCTGGAAGAAGTCCCGCTCCTCGGCTGGCGCCTCGCGCCACGCCGCTTCGAGCTCCTCGTGCGCCTCGAAGTAGCGGCCGGCGCGAATCTCTTCCAGCCCACGCTTGAACGCAACGTCCATCACGTTCTACATTTCCGTCGTGGCGACGATCCTGCTCTGTGGGGTCGAACTCTTCATGCGGGGGAAGCTCGAGGCGCTCCTGCCCGGCCATCGTCTCATCACAGTCGACCACACGGCCGATCCGGAGCTCGTCCTCGCGGACGTGTCGCGCATCGATCCGGAGGAAGTCGCGGACGCGTATCCGGACATCCCGATCGTGGGCTTCACGAACCACACGGACACGTCCGGGCTCCGTGCCGCCCACGCCGCCGGATTCGACCAGGTGCTCGCAAAGTCGGCCCTCGGAGACCAGCTCGGCACCGTCGTTGCGGAGCTTGCGGGCCCGACT
>JAICLM010000089.1 GCA_025927435.1 Thermoleophilia bacterium
ACCGTCGAGGCGTACCGCCGCGACCTCACGCACCTGAGCAACTGGCTCGGCCGCTCGCCGGCGGACGCGAGCGCGGACGACCTCGCCGCCTACGTCGCGCAGCTCCGCGCAGACGGGCTCGCGCCGACGACCGCCGCGCGCCGCATTGCCGCGGTCCGCTCCTTCTTTCGGCATCAGGTGCTGCTGGGCGCGCGGGCTGACAACCCCGCAGCAAATGTCGAGCTCCCGAAGCGCCGCCGGACGCTCCCGCGCACCCTCTCGCCCGCGGAGGTCGAGCGTCTACTGGATGCGGCCGCCGGGACGACCCCGAGACACCTGCGCGACCGCGCGCTCGGCGAGCTCCTCTACGGCGCCGGCCTGCGGGTCAGCGAAGCGGTCGCGCTCGATCGCCAGTCCGTCGATCTCGAGAACCGGCTCGTGCGGGCCTTCGGCAAGGGAAGCAAGGAACGCGTCGTCCCGATCGGGCGGGAGGCAGCGGACGCCCTCCGCCGCTACCTCTCGCGCGGCCGGCCCTTTCTCGACCGGCGCCACCGGCAGGAGCTGTTCCTCAACGCGCGGGGCGGGCCGCTCACCCGCGCCGGCGTCTTCCTCATCCTGCGCCGCCTGGCCGACAAGGCAGGGCTCGAGCCCGAGCGCATCCACCCGCACCTCCTGCGCCACTCCTTCGCCACGCACCTGCTCGAGGGAGGCGCCGACCTCCGGGCGGTCCAGGAAATGCTCGGGCATGCCGATCTGGCGACGACGGAGCTCTACACGCACGTATCCGATCGCAGGCGGCGCGAGTTGTACTTCCAGGCGCACCCGCATGCGCGCCGTTTGAAGGACGCAACGAGAGCAAGGAAGTAGGCATGCACCTCGATCCCCACCTCGCAATCGCCGCCGTCAGCACTCTCGCGGCTGCCTGGCTCATGATCACCGCGGGCCTCGAGAAGAGCGCGCTCGAGCGGCGACGCCGGCGGCGAGTCTGCCCGTCCTGCGGGCGTGAGATTCAGGCTCGCGTCTGCAGCTCTTGCGCTGGCTGACCCGCTAACGCTTGTCCTGAGCTTTTCGCTTCAGGGACTGAGCAACCGTTCCGGCTGCCTTGCGTAGGTCGGCGTCCGCATCGTCGTCTGCGGCCAGGCCCTCGAGGAGCACGATCGTGTCCCGCGGGGCCGAGCCGTTCTTCAGCACCAGCACCGCGAGCCGGCGCACCGCCGAGTTCTCGTCCTCGTCCGCCAGCATCTTGTGCAGGAGCGGCCGCACCGAGTTGACCGTGCTCGGATGGTCGCGGGAGAGAAGCTCGAGCGAGAGCAGCGCGGAACCGCGGGCCGCGGGGCTCCCGTCATCCAGACCCCGCCGCAGCAGTTCCTCCTTCGCCCGCCAGCGGAACAGGCCGACCGCGC
This sequence comes from Thermoleophilia bacterium, assembly GCA_025927435.1. Lineage (GTDB taxonomy): Bacteria > Actinomycetota > Thermoleophilia > Gaiellales > Gaiellaceae > Palsa-739. The sequence goes on from JAICLM010000089.1 coordinate 1,383, forward strand.
GAAACGCCACCGCTCGCTCGCGGAAATCGGAGCTGCGAGCCGCCGCCTCTAGCTCGTCGTCCCACTGTGCACGCAGCTGAGAGAGCTCACGCTCGGAACCAGCCTGCGCAAGCGCCTCGGCCTGCGCTGCGGCTTCCTGCAACGACATGCGAGGCACCTTAAATAGAGTGGGTGCCGTGGCGCATCGGGTTGTTCTCATCCCCGGCGACGGCACGGGGCCGGAGCTGACAGAGGCGACGCGGCGCGTTCTCGAGGCGACCGGCGCCGAGCTTGAGTGGGACGTGCGCGAGGCGGGCGCGGACGTGATGGAGAAGCACGGCGGCAACCCGCTGCCTCCCGACGTCCTCGACGCGATCCGCGAGACGGGCGTCGCGCTCAAGGGGCCGATCACGACCCCCGTCGGCGGCGGCTTCCGCTCGGTCAACGTCGCGCTGCGCAAGGAACTCGACATGTACGGGCAGGTGCGCCCGTGCAAGAGCTATCCCGGCGTCCGCACGCGTTTCGAGGACATCGACCTGATCATCGTCCGCGAGAACACGGAGGACCTCTACGCGGGTATCGAGTACGAGCAGGGGACGCCGGAGGCCGCCGAGCTGATCGAGTGGATCGAGAAACGCGGCGGTCGGCTCCGCCACAACGACGCCGGGATCTCGATCAAGCCGATTTCCGTCACCGGCACGCGCCGCATCTTCGAGTTCGCGTTCGACTACGCCCGCCGCAACGGCCGCCGCAAGGTTACGGCCGTGCACAAGGCGAACATCATGAAGTTCACGGACGGCCTCTGGCTGCAGGTCGCACGAGAGGTCGCCGCCGAGAACGTCGACATCGAGTTCGACGACCGGATCGTGGACAACATGTGCATGCAGCTCGTGCAGCGGCCGGAGGAGTACGACGTCCTCGTGCTGCCGAACCTCTACGGCGACGTCCTCTCCGATCTCGCCGCGGGGATGATCGGCGGGCTCGGCGTGGCTCCCGGCGCGAACTACGGCGAGTCGGTTGCGGTCTTCGAGCCGACGCACGGGTCCGCGCCGAAGTACGCCGGCCAGAACAAGGTCAACCCGATCGCGCAGATGCTGTCAGGCGTCCTCATGCTCCGCCACCTCGACGAGCGCAGCTCCGCCGACCGGCTCGAGCAGGCGATCGCCGCCGTCATCTCCGAGGGCGAGAGCGTCACCTACGACATGAAGCCGACCCGCGACGACCCGACGGCCGTAGGAACGAGCGAGGTCGCGGACGCGGTCATCGAGAAACTGGAGGCTCCGGTTCCGGCGTGAGCACTCACGCGGAACGGGGAGGGGGACTCGGGGGAACCGAAAGGTTCCCCCTTGCAGCGTGTCCCGCCTTCGGCGGGGCGCGCTGGAAAGGAAACTAGCCGTATGAGAAGGAAGATCACGATCGTCGGCGCAGGCGCCACGGGCGCGACGGCCGCGCACATTCTCGCGGCGCGCGACTACGCGGACGTCGTCCTCACGGACATCAAGGAAGGGCTGCCGCAGGGCAAGGCGCTCGATCTGAACCAGATGGGCCCGATCCTCGGCTTCGAGCCCAACATCACCGGCTCGAACGGCTACGAGGAGTCGGCCGGCTCGAACGTCGTCGTCGTCACCGCGGGTCTGCCGCGCTCGCCCGGCATGTCTCGCGACGACCTCGTGACGACGAACGAGAAGATCGTGGGGTCCGTCACCGAGCAGATCGTCGCCCAGAGTCCCGACTGCACGATTATCGTCCTCTCGAACCCTCTCGACGCGATGTGCCACGTCGCCAAGAGCGTCTCGGGCTTTCCGAAGGAGCGTGTCTTCGGCCAGGCCGGGATTCTCGACACCGCCCGGTTCCGCACGTTCATCGCCTGGGAGACCGGCGCCTCCGTCCGCGACGTTCAGGCGCTCGTGCTCGGCGGTCACGGCGACCAGATGGTGCCCGTCGTCTCGGCGGCGACCGTCGGCGGCGTGCCTCTGCGCAAGCTCGTGCCCGCGGAGAAGATCCAGGAGATGGTCGAGCGCACCGCCACGGGCGGAGGCGAGGTCGTGCAGCTGCTCGGCACCTCTGCCTGGTACGCACCGGGCGCGGCTGTCGCGGAGATGGTCGACGCCATCCTCCTCGACCAGAAGCGCGTCCTGCCCTGCACGGCGCTGCTCGAGGGCGAGTACGGGATCGACGGCCTCTACATCGGGGTGCCGGTGAAGCTGGGAGCCGGCGGGATCGAGGAGATAATCGAGCTCGACCTTTCCGACGACGAGCGCACGGCGCTCGAGCAGAGCGCCGAGGCGGTTCGCGACGTCGTCGGCGTGCTCTCCACCTGAGTCGCCTTGCTCGAGACGATCGAGAACCGGTTCCAGGGGCGTGACTACCTCGTCGAGCTCGGCGCGCCGGAGTTCACCTCGGTCTGCCCGCTCACCGACGCACCCGACTTCGGCGAGCTCACGATCCGCTACGTCCCTGACGGAAAGCTGTTCGAGCTCAAGTCGCTGCGCGACTACCTGACGTCCTTCCGCGAGCGGAAGATCTTCCAGGAGGAGGTCGTGAACGAGGTGCTCGAGCAGCTCGTGACCGACGGCGCGCCGCGCTTCGTCGAGGTCGAGGGCGAGTTTGCCGCGCGCGGCGGCATGACCACCCGGGTCGTGGCGAGCTCCGGAGAGCTTCCGCAGTCGTGGATCTCGGACTGACCGGCCGCACCGCGCTCGTCAGCGGTGCCTCGTCCGGCCTCGGCCTCGCGAGCGCCGAGGCGCTGGCCGAGGAGGGAGCCAACGTCGTCCTCTTCGCCCGGCGAGCCGACCAGCTCGAGGACCATGCTGCGCGCCTCGGCGGGGTGGCGGTGGCCGGTGACGTCAACGAGGACGCCGACCTCGAGCGAGCGGTCGCGACAGCGGCCGAGCGGTTCGGCGGTCTGGACGTCCTCGTCTGGAACGGCGGCGGCCCGCCGCCCGGCACGGCGAGCGATGCGGACGAGGGGTCGCTGGAATCTGCCTACCGGCTCCTTCTGCGGCCGGCCGTCACGCTCGTGCGGCTGTGTCTCGAGCACCTCGAGCGCAGTCCAGCCGGCCGGATCGTGGCGATCACGTCGCTCGCGGCCCAGGAACCGACCACGCATCTCGCTCTCTCGAACACGTTCCGGCCCGCGCTCACCGGCTGGCTGAAGACGCTCAGCCGGGAGGTCGGCCCCAAGGGCGTCACGGTCAACTGTGTCGCGCCCGGTCGGATCGCAACGGCCCGGCTCGACGAGCTCTATCCCGGCGGCCCGACCGATGAGCAGCTCGAGGAGATCGCCCTCCGGCGCTGGGGGACGCCGCGGGAGTTCGGCGACGTCGTCTGCTTCCTCGCCTCCGACCGCGCCCGCTACGTCACCGGGCAGACCCTCGTCGTCGACGGCGGATTGAAGCGGTTCCTGTTTTGAGGCGCCACGTCACCCCCCTGCGGACAGCGGGCGCCGTCGTCCTGCTCGCGCTGCTCGCGGGCGTCGTACTCTGGGCCACCCCGTCGGGCGCATTCCCCGGGACGTCGAACCAGTACATCCTCCTACCCGACGTCGCGCATCCCGTGGCTCCGCTCGTGCAGGTGCAGGGAGCCCGCCCCGGCAAGCCCGGGAAGCTCTATTTCGTCGACGTCATCGAACGCCGCGCGAGCACGCTCGAGGCGCTCTTCCCCTCGATCCACCCCAACGCGACGCTCGTGCCGGCCGACGCGATCGTTCCGCCCTGCTCCTCGGACGCACAGGCGCAGACGGCCGCGCTGCAGGAGATGGCGTTCTCCCAGCGCGTCGCGGCTGCGGTCGCGCTGCGGAAGCTCCACTACCACGTGGCCGTCACACCCACCGGGGTGGCGGTGTCGCAGTTGATCGCCGGTACGAACGCTCCGTGCAACCTCCAGCCTGCGGACGTCATCGTCGCCGTCGACGGGAAGCCGACGCCGACGCCGGAGGCACTGCATGCCGCGCTCGGAGACGTGAAGCCGGGAGCGGTGGTCAGGCTGCGCGTCCGCCGGGCGAGCAAGCTCCTGACGGTGCCCGTCCGGACGGTCGAGGCCGGCGGCCGGGCCCTCGTCGGGTTCGTGCCCGACCAGTCCGCGACGATCAAGCTGCCGTTCCGGGTCGCGATCGACAGCAGCGGCATCGGCGGCCCCTCGGCGGGGCTCGCGTTCGCACTCGAGGTGATGCAGAAGCTGGGCCGCAACGTTCTCCACGGTCATCACGTGGCGGCGACCGGCGAGATTCAGCTGAACGGCGGAGTCGCGCCGATCGGCGGCGTGAAGCAGAAGACCTACGGCGTCCGGGAGGCGGGAGCCGACGTCTTCCTCGTGCCCGCGGGGCAGAACGCGCGAGAAGCGCGCCGCTACGCCGGGCCGGTTCACGTCATCCCGGTGCGCACGTTCGACCAGGCGTTGCACGCCCTGGCAACGATCCCGAGAGCGTAGGTCGAACCCTCGCCTTCTGCTGCGCGAAACTGGCGGAAATTCGTCAGTTTTCGTGTGCGACAACGCTTGCTTCCACGGCTCGTACCCCTATGATCGCACCTCGAGAGCGGCCCTTACTTCCTAGAGCAACCACCTAAATGAGCAAACGTTCCACTCCAACGTGCGCAGATTGCTATTTCCGCCGCGCCGGTCTCTGTGCCCTCCCCGGTGAGACGATCTGCCCCACGTTTCGAGCGCAGTCGGTCGGCCGGCTGACACCGCCGCCGCAGCCGCGGCTCGTCCCGCGCGCGCTCGCGGTTCACGCAGCCGCATAGGATTTCGGCGTGCGCCGCCTGCGCCGCCCTCGGATCGACACCGGCGAAGTCAGTGACCGCTGGCAGCCGCGGCTCTATCTGCGGCTGATCGTCCTCGGGCTGCTCGTCGCGTGGGCGATCGCCTTCATCCTCGAGAACCGCACGCAGGTGCACGTCCACTTCGTCCTCGCGACGGCAAGCGTGTCGCTCGTGTGGGTGATCCTGCTCGCGCTCGGGGTTGGCCTGCTCGGCGGGATCCTGCTCGCGCAGCTAGAGCGCCGCCGGCGCCGCCGCTCGCACCAGGCTCCCTAGCCGCGCCACGCCTTCGGCGATCTCCTCGGGCGAGACGAAGCTGAAGGCGAGCCGGAGCGAGTGCTCGCCGCCCCGGCCGCCGGGGAAGAAGTCGCTTCCCTTGACGAAAGTGACGCCGGCCTCCTCCGCCTCAGCGAGCAGCTTGCTGCTGGGAGGTCCGGACGGAAGGTCGACCCAGACGAAGTAGCCGCCCCCCGGCTGCGTCCAGCTCGCGTCCTCGGGCAGCTCGCGCGCGAGAGCCTCGAGCATCGCATCGCGGCGTTCGCGCAGCAGGTCGTTGACCCGCTCGAGGTTCGGCTCGAAGCTCTGTCGCCGCAGGAACTCGAGCACCGTCGCCTGCGAGAGGTACGGCGGCGAGATGTAGGTCGAGACCGCGAGCGCCTCGATCTCGGCGGCGAGCTGCGGCGGGAGGACGTACCAGCCGACGCGCACACCCGGCGCGACCGTCTTCGAGAAGGACGAGCAGTACGCGATCTGCTCCCCGCCCGCCAGCTCGAACACGCTCGGGAGCGGCTCGCCGTCGTAACGGACGAGGCCGTACGGGTCGTCCTCGAGCACGAGCAGATTCCGCTGCGCGGCTAGCTCCGCGAGCCGGCGGCGGCGCTCGAGGGACAGCGTGCGCCCGCTCGGATTCTGAAAGGTTGGAATCGTGTACAGGAACGCGAAGTCGCCCTGCGGCAGCTCGTCCGGAACGAGCCCGTCGTCGTCCATGGGCACGGTGACGATCTCCGCGCCGAGGCGGGTGAGGATCTTGAGCGGCCGATCGTACGTCGGCGCCTCTACGAGCACTCGCGTGCCGGGACGGACGAGCCGCTCGGCGAGGAAGACGAAGCCCTGGAGCGAGCCGCTCGTGATCACGATGCGCGAAGGTTCGACGCCGTGCCGCTCGGCCAGCCACTCGCGCAGCGGCCCGTAGCCGCCGCCGGGCCCGTAGCTGAGGATCGTCCGGCCGTCGCGCTCGAGCGCTGCGCGCGCGCAGTCGGCGAGCTCCTCGACAGCGAGACACTCGGGAGCCGGAACGCCGCGGGCAAACGAGAGCACGGGCGGAGGGTAACCGCGCCTCCGGCCGGCGGGGTGCTACTTCATCCGCTCGGCCACCATCTGCGCGACCTCGGTCGGCGTCGTGCCGACCGCGATCCCGCGGGCCTCCAGCGCCTCTTTCTTGCCCTTGGCCGTGCCCGAGGAGCCGGAGATGATGGCGCCCGCGTGGCCCATCGTCTTGCCGGGCGGCGCTGAGAAGCCGGCGATGTAGGCGAGGACCGGTTTCGTGACGTGCGCGGCAACGTAGGCAGCCGCCTTCTCCTCCTCGTCTCCACCGATCTCGCCCACGAGGACGATCAGCTCGGTCTGGTCGTCGGCCTCGAACTTTGCGATCACGTCGACGAACGAGGAGCCGACGACCGGGTCGCCGCCGATGCCGACGATCGTCGAGTTGCCGAGGCCGAGCTGCGTCAGTTCGTGTCCGATCTGGTACGTGAGCGTGCCGGAGCGGGAGACGAGCCCAACGCTTCCCTCGCTGAAGATCTCGGCCGGGATGATCCCGGCGTTCGCCTTCCCGGGCGAGAGGACGCCCGGACAGTTCGGCCCGATCATCGTCGTGCCCCGGCCGCGGAAGTACGTGTACGCGCGCAGCATGTCGTGCGCCGGGATGTGCTCGGTGATGCAGATCACCGTGGCGACGCCAGCGTCCACCGCC
>JAICLM010000273.1 GCA_025927435.1 Thermoleophilia bacterium
GGCGCGCATGCCGTCCACCGGCGCGGTGTCGACCTTGCCGCTCTTGTCGACCTCGCGCGTCGTCCAGAGCTGCTCGAAGTCCTCGCGGTAGCGCGCGGCGATCCCGGGCGAGTCGACGGTGAGGATCACGTTCTCCTCCCGGGTCCACGAGTCTGCGGTCCAGTTCGTCGAGCCCGTCCAGACCGACGCGGCGTCGCGCACCACGTACTTGTGGTGCATCAGGTCGGGGACTCCCGGGATCGCGGCGGTGGGGATGGGCTGCGCCTCGATCGCCTCCGGATTCGCCTCCGGGGGCGGCGGCACCGGGACGGCCTTGGCGTGATCGAGGTTGTAGGCGAGACGGACCGCGACCCCGCGCTTCTGCGCGTCGGTCAGCGCGCCGCACACGGTCGCGTTCAGCTCCTCCGGCAGCTGGAAGTCGTAGACCGCGATCTCGAGCGTCTGCTGCGCGGCGCCGCAGAACTCGGCGAGCGCGTGGGCGGTCTGCTCGGCGGGCTGGCCGCCGTCCGTCAGCGTGCGGACTTCGACGCCTGCCACTCGGCCTTGTGCGCCTTCTTCGCAGCCTGGTAGTCGGCGAGCGCCTGTGGCGAGTCGACGTCCCCGAGCGTGGGGTGGCCCGGAACGAGGTCCTGCGCGACCGCCACGTCGAAGCGCTTCGCGAGCACCGCGCCGAGTGACTTCACCTTCATCTCTCCGAAGCCGGGCAGCGCCGAAATGCGGTGTCGGAGGTCGGCGCCGTCCGCCGCCTCGGTCCAGAGGCGCGACGCGTCGCCGTCGTACTCCTCCGCGACGGTTCCGGCGAGCTCGCGCACCCGCGTCGCCATCGAGCCCGGGAAGCGGTGGATCGCCGGCTTCTCGCGGAAGAGCGGCTCGAGGTCGGCGTCGGCGACGGCCCGCGGCTCGAGCGTGCCGAGCCGCTCCTTCAGCCGCAGCGGGCCGAGAAACGCCTGCTGCACGGTGACCTGCTGGTCGAGCGCGAACCCGACGAGCAGCGCGAACGGATCCTCCGCGAGCAGGCGGCAGGCCGCGTCGTCCTCGGTGAACCACAGCGCTTCGGGCACGGCCTGATCCTATGCAGACGCCTGCAGCAGAGCGCGGCAGCGCTGGACGTACGGCGTCGCCCGCTGGTCCTCGAAGTAGGCGAGCGCCGCGTCGAGGCGCGAGGTGTCGCCCTGCTCGGCCGCGAGCAACCCCGCCCAGGCCTCGGCGAACCGGGCGCCGATGGCCCCGTAGATCTCCGAGGCACGAGTCAGCTCGCCGCTGGCCGTGGCGCGGTGCGCCTCGTCCCAGAGATGCCCTCCCTGGGCGTCCACCCGCGCGAGGAACTCGTCGCCGCGTTCCAGCTCGGCGAGCTCGAGCGCCAGGTCGAAGACCTGTGCGTCGTACGCCGCCGCCAGCGCGCCCTGCAGAAGCTCCTCCGCCTCGGCGGCGCGGCCGGCAGCGCGCAGGGACCGGGCGCCGACGGTGAGAAGCCACGCCTGGGTCTGCGCATCGGTGTTCGCCTCCGGGCCGCCGCTCAGCGCTTCCTCGACGTCGGCGACTGCTTCGGCGGTCTGGCCGCGGGCGACGAACGCGCGGGCGCGACACGCGAGCACGGGCCGGCGCTGATAGCTCTCGCCCGAGGACGGATGAGCGAGGAACCGCTTCGTCGCCTCGATCGTCCCGTCGAGATCGCCACGCCGGTCGCGCTGGTAGACGCGCTCGCCCTCGTTCCAGATGATCCCTGCAGTGAGGCCGTAGCGCTCGCACAGCTCCCGCGTCTCCTCGAAGCGTGCATCGCTCTCGTCGAGACGGCCGATGGTGGCGAGTGTGCTCGCGTAGTTGTTGAGCGCCGTCGCCAGCTCGTAGATCGCGCCGGCGTCGCGGCCCCGCGCGGCCGCGGCCGCGAGATCGTCCAGGCCCGCGTCGTCGCCGGAGAAGACGCGGGCCATGCCGATGGTGTTGAGCGCGTGCATCGCGAGACGGTCGTCACTCGTCTCGTCGGCGAAGCCGAGCGCCTCCCGAGCGAGAGCGGCTCCCTCCGCGTACGCGGCATGGGCGACCACGATGTGTCGTGCGTGGCCGGCGATCGCGCGAGCGGTCGCAGTCGACAGGGGCGCCGTGCGCGCCAGCTCGATCGCCTGCCGGGTGGCGGTGTCGGCGCTCGGGACATCACCCCGGTGAAAGAACTCGAACGCGAGGACCTGAGCCGTCTCGGCTGCGCGAGCCGTGTCCCCGAGGGCCAGGAACCCGTCCACGGCTTCGGCGAGCAGTTCGGTCACGCCTGCCTCGAGGGAATCCCGGCCTCCGTAGGCGGCAAGGAGCTGAAGGGCCGGCAGCTCCGCGTCTCCCTCGGCCGTCAGCGCGATCGCCTCGTTCGCGAGCTCATATGCGTTGCGGCTCGCCCCGAGCGAGAGCGCGCGCTGCCCGGCGTCCGCGAA
>JAICLM010000047.1 GCA_025927435.1 Thermoleophilia bacterium
CACGACGAGTTCCGGGGAACACGACCTAATAGGAAAAGCCCCGTTTCCGAGGCTTTTCCCGTAGCAGGCCTGTAAGCCGGATTCTGTCTGGGGTGGCCATCCATCTGTGCGGCTACCCGGCTCCTCGGCGGGCCGCGTCGGCGGAGCCTGTTCGCCTTGCACCGGACGGGGTTTGGCGAGCCGGCCCTGTCGCCAGGGCCGCTGGTGGGCTCTTACCCCACCGTTTCACCCTTACCGGCCGCGACTCCGGAGATCCGCGCCCGGCGGTCTGTTTTCTGTGCCACTTTCCGTCGGCTTTCGCCGCCTCCCTCGGTCGTCGGACGATGTCGGGAGCGTCCTGCCCTGCGGTGTCCGGACTTTCCTCGAGGCGCCGAAACGCCCCGCGGTCACCCGGCCTGCAAGCCGGATTGTACCCCGGTTCCGGCGCCGTCGACCCGCCCGTGCAGGCGCATCGAGCACTCCGGACAGCGGACGAGCGAGCCCTCGTGGAGCACGAACTCGCCGCAGACCGGGCACTCGAGTGACGCTCCGCGCAGCACGGCGAGGAGCTCCTGCTCGAGCGTCCGGTGGAGCGGGGTCGGCCGGCTCATAGCTCGCGGAACACCCCCACAACCTTGCCGAGGATCTGGACGTGCGGCGCGTAGATCGGCTCGAGCGCCGAGTTCTCGGGCTGCAGGCGGATGCGGCCGTTTTCGCGGAAGAACCGCTTCACCGTCGCCTCGTCGGCAGCCTCGTCCTCGCCGGCGAGCGCCACGACGATCTCCCCGTCCCGCGCGTCCTGGGCGCGCCGCACGACGACGACGTCGCCGTGGAGGATGCCGGCCTCGATCATCGAGTCGCCCTTCACCCGCAGCAGGAAGTCTCCGCGCAGGCTCTCAGGCACCGCGATCTGATCCTCGACGTTCTCGTCCGCCAACAGCGGCCCGCCCGCCGCGATCTGCCCGAGCAGCGGCAGCTTCGGCAGCTCGGCGACGACAGGCTCCGAGCTCTTCTCCCGGCCGACGAGCTCGAGCGCCCGCGGCTTGGTCGGGTCGCGGCGCAGCAGCCCCGCCCGCTCGAGGTTCGCGAGGTGCGCGTGCACGGTGGAGGGAGACGCGAGGCCGACTGCCTCGCCGATCTCCCGCACGGTCGGCGGGTAACCGTGCCGGTCGACGTACTCGACGAGGAAGCTCCAGATCTCGCGCTGCCGGCCGGTCAACTCGGCTGTCGTCTGCATCTCACGCTCCGGGGTCGGGGATAGAGCCGAACAAATGTTCGACAGGAGAGTACGGACTCCTCCGGACGGCGTCAAACCCAGCGCAAGAGAAAAGGCCGCCGAGGCGGCCTTGTAGTGCGCTGGAGAGGACTTGAACCTCCACGGCCTGTTAAGGCCACTAGGCCCTCAACCTAGCGCGTCTACCAATTCCGCCACCAGCGCGAGAGCCCGCGCATAGTAGCGCCCCGTGGTGTCTAGGAGAGGTAGCGGAAGAGGGCGATGCTGTTGGCGAAGAAGAGCACCGTCAGGACGACCGTGACCCGGGTCAGGTTCCGCTCGACGATGTGCGTTCCGCCCTGTGACGCGGGAGTGAAGCCCATCCCGCCCATGCCGGCATCACGGCCGGAGTGCATGAGGATGAGCGACGTCATGCCGACGACGATGAGCACCTGGAGGACTGCGAGGAACGTGAGCACGCGCTCAGGGTAGCCGCCGATGCGTCACTTCGACGATCGCCGCCACCAGCTCGGAGGCGATGCGGTCTTTCGTAACGTAGCCGGACGCCCCCGCCTCCCGCGAGCGATCGACGTCGGCACGCGAGTTCGAGCCCGTGAGCATGAGGACCTGCGTGTCGTCGCTCGCCGCGCGGATCTCGCGCGTGGCCTCGAATCCGTCGAGGACCGGCATGCTCACGTCCATGAGGACGACGTCCGGGCCGAGCCGCCGCGCGAGCTCGACCGCCTCGCCGCCGTCGCCGGCCTGACCCACGACCTCGATCCGCTCGTCGGTGGCGAGGATCGCCTCGAGCGCCTCGGCAAAGAGCCGATGATCGTCTGCGATCAGCACGCGGAGAGGCGTGGCCTTCTTGGGGCGAGGAGGCACACCGTAATCCTCGCTGTTAGCGTCGCATTGTGGAAGAGGGCGCCCAGGAGCGGATCCAGAAGCTGCTCGTGACGGGCGACAACCGGCTCAAGCAGGGCGTCGATCCGCAGAAGGCGCGAGAAAGCTGGGAACAGGCGCTCGCCCTCGCGCGCGAGGCCGGACTCGAGGAGCGGATTCGACCGCTCGTCGAAGTCAGGATTGCCGACTTGGAGCGACAGCAGACCTGAGAATCGCCTCGATCCGCTCCGCCTGGCGGCGGACGTCGTGCTCGGCGGTCGCCTCGCGGGCGGCGAGGTTCGGGCACGGCAGCGCCGCCGCCTGCGCCAACCCGCGGGCGAGGGCGTCGACGTCGAGCGGGTCGACCAGCACACCGGCCTCGGGCGGAACGAATTCGGGCGGTCCTCCGATCCGCGTCGCGAGGACCGAGCGTCCGCAGGCCATCGCCTCGAGCAGCGCCTGGCCGAGCGGCTCCACGAGGCTCGGCTGGGCGAGGACCCGGCTCTCCGAGAGCAGGCGCGGGATCTCGTCGTGCGGCACGCGCCCGAGCAGGCGGATGCGCTCGCGCCCCTCCAGCGTCGATCGAAGAGGTCCTTCGCCGGCGAAGGTGAGCGTCCCCTCGCCGAGTGACGCGAAGGCGTCGGCGAGCCGGACGACGTTCTTGCGCTCGTCGAGCGCACCGACGCAGAGGAAGGCGGGCGGACCCGGCGGCGGGTCGGTCACCGCGAAGCGCTCGCGGTCGACGCCGCTCGACACGACCTCCACCTTCCCGCGCGCCTCGGGCAGCTTCGTCTCGAGCTCGTGCCGCAGGTAGTCGGAGACGCAGATCACGGCAGCCGCGCGCCGCACCACGAGCCGGGTCGCAGCAGTGATGCCCCGAATCGCGCCGATGTTCCGGACGTCTCTGCCGTGCGCAGTGACGACGAGCGGAGCGCCGCCCGCGAGGGCGGCGATCAGGCCGGAGGGCACGAGGAAGTGCGCGTAGACCACGTCCGGCCGGCTCGCGGCGCGCGCTCTGCGGGCAAGCGTCAGATAGCGGAGCTTGCCGCCGGACCGCGTGTCGAGTACGGCGAGCTCGATCTCGTGTCCACGCTCCACGAGCTCGCGCTCGACCTGCGCGACGAACGTCCCGAGGTCGGGCGCGTCGGGCCCCGGGTACATCTGTGAGACGAGCAGGATGCGCACGAGGCCAGCGTACGCGGGCCCCGTGCGCGGTTCAGGTCGTGGCGGCGCTCCGGACGGCCTCGACGACGAAGTCGGAGCGGCCCTCGAAGAGCAGATCGAGCAGCCGCTTCGCGCCGAGCAGGCCGGCGGGACGCCGGAGCAGCGCGAGGAGGCGCGTCTCGTCGAGGCCCGCGGCGCGGGCCGCCTTCACTGCCTCGCGCACCCCGGCCGGGATCTTTCCGCCCGGGCCGAACTGCCAGGCCGGATACAGCCACTCGCCGTGGTCGCGCACCGCGAAGAGCTCGCCGCGGTCGCGCAGCTGCTCCATCTCGCGGGGGTTGACACCCAGCCGGCTCGACAGCCAGGAACCGGGAAGCGGGGTAGTCGGGACGTCGTGCAGCATGTGGGGACTCCTTCGTCGGTTCGGGGGACGTGAGCACCATCGCGGCGGGCGCTTAATTTCTGCTTGAGGCGTGATCAAGGGGGCGACGAGCATCGAGTTCCGCATCCTGGGATCGGTCCAGGCGGTCGGGGGCGACGGCCCGGTCGCGCTCGGTGCGCCGAAGCAGCGTGCCCTGCTCGCTTTGCTGTTGCTGAATGCGAATACGGTCGTGTCGCGGGACCGGCTCGTGGACGCGCTCTGGGGAGAACACCCGCCGCGTTCCGCGGTCTCGTCGCTCCAGGTCTATGTGCACGGACTGCGGCGAGCGCTCGGGGCGGAGCGGATCGAGCGGCAAGGGACGGGCTACCGGCTGCAGCTCGATCCGGCGGAGCTCGACCTCAGCCGGTTCGAGCGGCTGGTCGAGACCGCTGCTGCAGCTCTGGCCGCCGGACGGTCGGCAGAGGCGGCGGAGGATCTCGGGCGCGCGCTTGCGCTCTGGATCGGCGCACCGCTCGCAGATCTTGCGGGAGAGCCCGTCCACGAGGCCGAGGCGGCGCAGCTCGAGGAACGGCGCCTGCGTGCGCTCGAGCTGCGCAACGACGCCGAGCTCGAACTGGGACGACACGACGAGCTCGTGCCCGAGCTCGAGCGGCTGATCGCGGCCGAGCCCTACCGGGAGCGGTTCCGGGTGCAGCATGCGCTCGCGCTCTACCGATCCGGCCGGCAGGTGGACGCGCTCGCAGCGTGCCGGGCCGCACGTGAGCTGCTCGTCGAGGAGCTCGGCGTCGATCCTGGGCCGGAGTTGCAGGAGCTCGAGCGGCGGATCCTGCGCCACGATCCTTCGCTCGCCGCGCCGGAGCCCCCCGCGCCGGCCCGCCTGAGACTCCCGACACCGCCGACTCCCCTCGTGGGTCGTCGACTGGAGGTGGCGGCGGTCTGCGCGCTCCTGCGCCGCGAGGACGTGCGCCTCGTCACGGTGACGGGCCCGGGCGGCGCCGGCAAGACCCGGCTCGCCCTCGCCGCGGCGGCCGAGCTCGGGCCCGAACTGGCCGACGGCGCGGCGTTCGTCGACCTCGCTCCCGTGCGCGACCCGGCACTGCTGGCGCCCGTGCTCGCCCAGACGCTCGGCGCCGGAGAGAGCGGCGAGGCCGACGAGGACGCGCTCGCGGTGACCCTTCGCGACAACAGCATGGTGTTGGTGCTCGACAACCTCGAGCAGCTGGTGCCGTACGTAGAGCTCGTCTCGCGTCTGCTGGCCGCCGCGCCGCGCCTGCTCGTGCTCGCCACCAGCCGCACGCCGCTCCGCCTCGCGGGGGAGCACGAATACCCGGTCCCACCGCTCGCGGTCCCGGAGCCGGCGACGACGAGCTTCGAGCAGCTCGCCGCGAACGACGCCGTGCGCCTCTTCGCCGCCCGCGCCGGCGCGGTCGACCCGGAGTTCCAGCTCGACGAGGAGAACGCTGCCGCGGTCGCCGAGGTCTGCGCGCGGCTCGACGGGCTCCCGCTCGCGATCGAGCTCGCCGCAGCACGCTCGAAGCTTCTGCCTCCCGAGACGATGAACCGGCGACTCGACCGCGCGCTCGACCTGCTCGTCGGCGGCGCGCAAGACTTGCCGGGCCGCCAGCGGACGCTGCGCGCGACGCTCGAGTGGAGTCACGGCCTCCTCGACGACGCCGAACGCACGCTCTTCGCGCGGCTCGCCGTCTTCGCGGGAGGCTGGACGCTCGAGGCGGCCGAGGCTGTCTGCGTCGGGGACGGGATCGACGTGTTCGAGACACTGGCGTCGCTCGTCGACGAGAGCCTCGTCCGGCCGATCCGGCGACCGACCGGAGAGCCCCGCTTTCGGATGCTCGAGACGATCCGCGAGTACGCAGGCGAGTTGCTGGAGGCGTCGGGCGAGGAAGGGACGCTGCGCCGTCGGCACGGCGAGCACTATCTGGAGCGTGTCGAGGAGGCCACAGCTGCGTGGCACGCCGGCGCCGATCCCGAGCATTCGATCTTCCCCGTACTCGACGAGGAGCACGACAACGTCCGTGCGGCCCTGGCCTGGGCGGCCGGCTCCGGAGAGATCGAGCTCGAGACGCGGCTCGCGGTCGCCGCGCGCTGGTACTGGGTCCTGAAAGGCCATCTCAGCGAGGGACGCCGCGTCTTCGAGGGAGTCATCGAGCGCACAGCGGGCGGGCCGAAGGAGTTACGTGCGCTCGCACGGGTACACGGAGCGATCTTCCCTTTCCGGCAGGGCGACAATGCCCTGGCCGCGGCACTCCTGCAGGAGAGCCTCGACCTCTACCGCGGCCTCGGCGACGAAGAAGGCATCGCCCGCTCCACCGCCGAGCTCGGCGGCGTCGCGATCGCGCAGCTGGATCTCGACCGGGCTGCTGCCCTGTACGAGGAGTGTGTCCCGCTCCTGCGCAAGCAGGGCAACCTGAGCCGCCTGGCTGTTGCGCTCGGCAACCTCGGGACGATCGCCCACATGCGGGGTGAATCCGGGATCGCCGTCGAGCATTACCGGGAGGCGATCGCTGCCTCGAAGGCCGCCGGGGACGAGGACGGCGCCGCGGTCAACTTCCACAACCTCGGCCGATCGGAGCTGCAGCTCGGCCGGACGAGCGCGGGAGTCGACGCGCTCCGCGAGAGCCTCGCGATCGCCCGGCGCCTGGGCTACCGCGAGGTGATCGCCTACGTTCTCGGCGGCTTCGCGGAGGTGGCGATGGTCGAGGACGACGCCCCATGGGCGGCGGCGTTGCTCGGAGCCTCGGAGCACCTCTTCGCCGAGATCGGCCGCGTCCCCGACCCGGACGAGACCCAGGCGCAGGAGCGGGTCTCCGCGTTCATCCTGGATACGCTCGGCGAGGAACGCGCCGCCAGTCTGCGCGCCGAGGGAGCGGCGCAGACCCTCGACGAGCTGCTCGACCGCGTAGCCTCTCGCGCATGAGCGACTACACGATCGTCAGTCTCGGCGACGTCGAGAACGTCGCCCCGAGGTTCCAGATGCCGGAGGGGATGGACGTCCGTTTCCCGAAGCGGCAGCTCGGCTGCGCCGTCGGCGGCGTCGGCATCGAGAAGCTTCCGGCCGGCGTGCGCACACCGTTCGGCCACACGCACTCGGAGCAGGAGGAGCTCTACGTGATCGCGGAGGGCTCCGGCCGGATCAAGCTCGACGACGAGGTGCACGACCTGCAGCAGTGGGACGTCCTGCGCATCGGCCCCGGCGTGATGCGCAACCTCGAGGCGGGCCCCGACGGGATCACGCTGATCGCCTTCGGCGCGCCGATCGCCGAGGAGCACGACGCGGAGATCGTGCCCGGGTGGTGGGGCGACGGCGGCTAGGCCCGCGCACGCACGGCGTCGTACATCCCCCACTCCTCGCGCAGCGCCTCGCAGATCTCGCCGACCGTGCCGCGCGCGCGCAGCGCCTCGCGCATCGGCGGAAGCAGGTTGACCTCGCCCCGCGCAGCCTCGCGGACGGCCGCGATCGCCGCTGCCGCCTCCTCCGGGTTGCGCTCGGTCCGGACGCGCGCGGTCCGCTCGAGCTGCCGCCGCTCGGCGGCCGGGTCGATGTGCAGGAGCTCGATCCGCTCGCCCGACTCCTCCTCGAACGCGTTCACGCCGACGATGACCCGCTCGCCCGCCTCGACCTGCTGCTGGAACTCGAACGCGGCGCGCTCGACCTCCTCCTGCACGAAGCCCGACTCGACGGCCGCGACGGCGCCGCCCGCGTCGCCGACTCGCTCGATCAGCTCCCAGCCCCGCGCCTCTAGCTCGTCGGTGAGCGCCTCGACGTAGTAGGAGCCGCCGAGCGGGTCGGCCGTGTCGATCGTTCCGGCCTCGGCCGCGATGATCTGCTGCGTGCGCAAGGCGATGCGCGCCGCGTGCTCGGTCGGCAGCGCGAGGGCCTCGTCGTAGCTGTTGGTGTGGAGGCTCTGCGCGCCGCCGGCGACCGCCGACAACGCCTGGATCGCGACGCGGACGACGTTGTTCTCGGGCTGCTGCGCCGTGAGCGTCGAGCCGCCCGTCTGGGCGTGGAAGCGGAGCGCGAGCGAGCGCGGGTTCGTCGCGCCGAAGCGCTCGCGCATGATCCGCGCCCACAGCCGCCGCGCAGCCCGGAACTTCGCCACCTCCTGGAAGAAGTCGTTGTGCGCGTTGAAGAAGAAGGACAGGCGCGCTCCGAACTCGTCGGGCGACAGGCCCGCCTCGACGGCCGCCTCGCAGTAGGCGATTCCGTTCGCGAGCGTGAAGGCGAGCTCCTGGACGGCGGTCGAGCCGGCCTCGCGGATGTGGTAGCCGCTGATCGAGATCGTGTTCCAGCGCGGGATCCGCTCCGCGCAGTACGCGAACAGGTCCGTGGTGAGCCGCATCGAGGGCCGCGGCGGGAAGATGTAGTTCCCGCGCGCGATGTACTCCTTGAGGATGTCGTTCTGGACGGTGCCGCGCAGCGCGTCGGGCGGCACGCCCTGCTCCTCGGCCACGAGCTCGTAGAGCAGCAGCAGGAGCGACGCGGGCGCGTTGATGGTCATCGAGGTGGAGACCTCGCCGAGCGGGATGCCGTCGAGCAGGATCTCCATGTCGGCGATCGAGTCGATCGGCACCCCGGTGCGGCCCACCTCGCCGAGCGCGCGCGGGTCGTCGGAGTCGTAGCCGAGCTGGGTCGGGAGGTCGAAGGCGATCGAGAGGCCGGTCTGACCGCGCTGCAGGAGGTAGCGGTAGCGCGCGTTCGACTCTTCCGCCGACGCGAAGCCGGCGTACTGGCGGATCGTCCACGGCCGCCCGCGGTACATGTCCGGGTACGGCCCGCGGGTGAAGGGGTATTCGCCCGGAGGCTCGAGCTCGCGCGGCGCGTCGGCGGCCGTGTAGACGGGCTTTACCTCGATGCCCGACTCGGTGCGCCGGTCGCCGCTCTGAGCCACGCACCAGATCGTAGGGGTCTACGCGGCGGGGTGGCACCGCGAGCGTGCCGGCCGCACGCTACGTGCGACCGGCACGCTCGCCGCCCGCGGAGGGGCGGGCGGAGGCGAGAGATGGTCGGCCCAGGCCCGGAGAGCCGAGGCGGCTCCCGTGCGCAGGAATCCGGGGCCGCGCAACCGCTCGGCGGCGGCGACGGCCTCGCGCCCACGGCGATCCGTCGAATAGAGGTCGAAGAACTCGGGCGGCTGGGGAATCATCGTGCGAGCTCCTTGTGTTCGATGAATCTCGTTGGTTCGAAACTTATCGAACGCACAGGCAACTTGTCAAGCAAAGACCCCCAAAACGGAGTATCATCCTGGTGCGATTCGATGACAATCGAAAACGTCCATCCTCCACGTCCCGTCCAGCAGCCCCGCGTCGTCGACGTCTCGCGCGCAGGTCGGGGGCTGACGGTCGAGATCGACGCCTCGGAAGCGGCAGAGCTGCTGCTCAGCATGGCGACGTTGCTCGCCGAGGAGGACCGCGACACGTACGAGCTGGAGGCGACCCGGATCGACGAGCTCCGCGCTGCGGTGCCCGCCGACCTGTTCCGCCAGGCGGTCGGGCTCCTCCCCGGCAAGTCGGCGGCGCAGCTGCTCGGACTGGTCTACACCACACCGAAGCCCCGCACCGCGTCCGCCTTTCTCGACCACCTGGCGGCGACCGATCCGGTCGAGCTCAGGCTGCACACGTTCGGCTACTACTCCGGCAGCCACCACGCGACCGAGCCCGAGACGATCCGGCTCGCGGCGGAGGGAGACGCCGGTGCGGTCGACGAGCTGCTGAAGGTGTACTCGGAGTACGTCGAACCGGAGAAATGCGACACGCTGGACCGAGTGCTCCGCGCCGAGCCGGCCGACGGCAAGCGAGCGCTTCTCGACCTGCTGTCGGGCTGGTACGAGCAGGTCCTTCCCGAGATGGCTCCGGCCGATCCGACGCTGGCGGAGCGAGACGCGGAGGACAAGCGCGAGCTCGTGAAATCGGTTCCGCCCGAGCAGGTCGTCGAGCAGCTGGCACCCGGCATCCAGTGGACGCCGGGACCCTCGATCGACCGCGTCGTTCTGTTCCCCGCCTATTCGCCACGCCCGTGGGTGTACATGAGCGAGTACAAGCGCGTGAAGATCTTCTGCTATCCGATCACGCTCGACCGCCTGCGGACGGCACCCGGCGACCCCGTCGAGCTCGTCCGGGTGTACAAGGCGCTCGGCGACGAGAGCCGGCTGAAGCTGCTGCGGCGGCTCCACGACGGACCGCTCTCGCTCGGCGACGCGGCGAAGGAGGTCGGTCTCGCGAAGTCGACGACGCACCACCACCTCGCGATCCTGCGCCAGGCCGGCTTCGTGCTGATCCAGGAGGGCGACGACACCTACACGTTGCGGCCCGATATGCGTCCGGAGCCGGGCGCGCTGCTCGAGAGCTACCTCGGCACCTGACCTCGCAGGCAAGATCAGGGCGTGCGCGTCACCGTCCGCCTCTTCGCCGGCCTGCGGGAACGCGCCGGTCGTGCGCGGCTCGACCTCGACGACGTCGCCCGCGTCGCGGACATCTGGCCGGCGCTCGATCTCGGGGATGAGCCGCCGGGCCTCCTCTACGCCGTGAATCGCGAGTACGTGGAGCGCGGGCACGAGCTCGCGGACGGCGACGAGGTCGCGCTCATCCCGCCCGTTTCCGGAGGCTCCTTCCGGCTGATCGAGGGTCCGCTCGACGTCGCCGCCGTGCTGCGCGAGGTCGAGGATCCCGAGGCGGGAGCGCTCGCGAGCTTCGTCGGCACCGTCCGCCGCCGCTCGCGAGGGCGCGACGTGCTCCATCTGGAGTACGAGGCCTACGAGGAGATGGCCGAGGAGATGCTCGTTCGCCTCGGGGACGAGCTGACCGAGCGCCACGGGTTGTGCGGGGTCGCCGTCCACCACCGGTTCGGGCGGGTCGAGATCGGCGAAGCGAGCGTCGCGATCGCGGTCTCCGCTCCGCACCGGTCGGCCGCGCTCGACGCCTGCCGCGAGGCGATCGAGACGCTCAAGTCAACGATCCCGCTGTGGAAGAAAGAGGTCTACGTGGGCGGCGAGGAATGGATCGGGAGAGGCTCGTGAGCATGCAGGCGGGGCAGGAGGGCGGGCTTGCGCGCCGCTCGCGTGAGTTCGCCGTCCCGATCGTGACCTTTGCAGCATCGTTCGTCGCCTTCTCGGTGGGGTTCGGCGACTGGAGGTTCGGTCTCGGCTTCGTCCTCCTGATCCTCGTGCACGAGCTGGGGCACGTCTTCGAGGCGCGGCGGCAGGGACTGCGCGTGACCTTGCCGACGTTCATCCCGGGCTTCGGGGCCTACGTGAGGCACGAGCTGAATCTGTCTCCCTGGCGGAACGCTCTCATCTCGCTCGCGGGGCCGCTCGCCGGCGGGCTCGGCGCCGCGGCGGTCTGGGCGGTCGGCTCGGCACGCGACTCCCACCTGCTCGTCGAGCTCGCCTACTTCGGCTTCCTGCTCAACGCCGCGAACCTGGTTCCGGTCGGCTTCCTCGACGGCGGCGCAGCCTGGCACTCGATCTCCGAGACGTGGCGGCGGCCGCGCATTCGCTACGAGGGCGGTGTCCCGGTGGAGGCCTCGGCTCCGGAGCGCAATCGCGCCGCCCAGCTCGTGATCCTGTACGTGGTTCTCGCGGTGGTGCTCGTGGGGTGCGTGCTCGCAACGCGACACAGCAGGGCGTTCTGATGAAGGACCGCGACGTCCTCAGGACGCACCACTCGCTCGAGCAGCTCCGCCGGAACTCGGAGGCGATCGGACGCGAGTTCCTGGCGGGCTTCGAGGCGGTGGAGAAGATCGACCGCCCGGCGGTCTCCTGCTTCGGCTCGGCGCGCGCGCCGGAAGGGTCGCGGGCGTACGAGGCGGCGCGCGAGACGGCTCGGCGCTTCGCCGAGGCAGGGTGGGCGGTCGTCACGGGCGGGGGGCCCGGGGTGATGGAGGCGGCGAACCGCGGCTGCCGGGAGGGCGGCGGACTCTCGCTCGGTTTCGGCATCGAGCTGCCCCACGAGCAGCTGATGAACGACTACATCGACCTCGGGCTGGTCTTCGACCACTTCTACGCCCGCAAGACCATGTTCGTGAAGGCGGCGGAGGGCTTCTGCGTCTTCCCCGGCGGCTTCG
>JAICLM010000207.1 GCA_025927435.1 Thermoleophilia bacterium
CCCCGTTCCCTCGCCTCGGCCACCTCGGCGGCGGCGGTGATCCCGCAGTCGACGGTGAGGACGAGCCCGCAGCCCTCGTCAGCGAGTCGGGCGAGCGTTTCGCTACGGACGCCATAGCCCTCGTCGAAGCGACTCGGCAGATGCCAGGCGGCGTCCGCGCCGAGCTCGCGCAGGAGCAGAACGGCGAGCGTGGTGGCGGCGATGCCGTCGACGTCGTAGTCGCCGTGGACGCAGATGCGCCGGCCGTCGTCGACGGCCGCGCGGATCCGGGCACAGGCGGCTTCCATGTCGCCGAGCAGGAAGGGATCGTACGGAGGCTGCTCGCCGTCGAGAAAACGGCGGGCCGACTCGGGCTCCGAGTAGCCGCGGCGGACGAGCACGGCGGCCGTGAGCTCGGAGATCCCGAGCTCGCGCACGAGCTCCGCCTGTGCGCCAGGTGGGCAATCGGCGAGTGTCCAAGTGCCTTCGTGCATGCGCAGCCAAGCTACGGGGACGGGCGGACGGAACCGGCCCAGCCGCCTGGCCGAACGGGACAGCAGGATCAGAACTGCGCGCCTTTCCTGACAGAGCCGCGACCAAGGCGTGACCGGTGCAGCGGCACGCTTCACCGGTCCCCTGGGAGGGTGGGGGTTCGGGATGGAGTAGAAGCGGCCAGCCAGGAGACTCGATGAGCTGCTCCGCCTCTCCGTCGCCGGCTGCACCACGCGCGCGGAGATAGAGCGGCTGCTAGCCGCCCTCGCTCGGGAGCTTGACGCCGAGCACGGTCAAGACGACGAGTAGCCCGAGCCCGAGCAGCCAGTAGGCGAGCACCCGCCGCGGATGGCGCGACTCGCGCAGCGAGTTGAGCGCGATCTTCCCCCACAGCAGCAACAGACCCACGGCAGCCGCTCCGCCCACCACGATCACGGGCGCGAGATAGACCGCCTTTTCGAACGGCCACGACAGCACCCAGGCGGTCACCGCGACAAGCGCGAGGACGCCCACGAGCGCCGCGAAATAGCGGAGTACCCGCATGTGGTCAGGGTACGCTGCCGCCGTGGAGGCGGCCGGCAACTACCACTCGGGCGACGACTACGTCGTCCAGTTTCTCGGCTACAGCTTCTCCTTCAGCAGCCAGGACTTCGAGGAGCGGGTCACCGCCGCCGCCGTCCGGCTCGGGCTCGTCTCCGGTCCGGAGCTGGACGAGGACGAGACCGCCGACCTCGTCGAGCTCGTCGAGCGGGACGCGATCGAGACGCCGCGCAGTCCGCTCGGCGAGTACCTCGTCCGCCACTGGGACGCGCTCGCGCTCGTTCGCGGGGAGTCGCTCGTCTACTGGCTCAAGAAGCTCGTCTTCCGCGGTGCCTGGCTCGATCACCGCGTCAAGGAGGGACTGCTCGAGGTGGACTGGGACGACGAGCGGCAGGACTTCACATTTGCCGACACGAACGGCGGCCGGGCGCTGCTCGAGCTCCTCCCCACACCAAGCTGGCACGAGCTCCAGTACCGGAGGTGACCGCTCCGCGCAGATACGCGGTCGTGCTGCCGGCCTACCTCGCCGGCCTCCTCGCGCTCGATACCCAGGTCTCGTTCCGCGGGCAGCTCGTGCTCGGCGTGCTCACGTTCGCGGTCCTGGCGGCTGCGGTCTGTCCGCTCAGCACACTGGTGCGAGCCCAGGCCGTGGGCGTCGTGCTCTTCGCTACGGTCGGAGAGGTGACGGGATCGCTCCTCTGGGGCGTCTACCACTACCGGCTGCACAATCTGCCGCTCTTCATCCCGCCCGCGCACGGTCTCGTCTACCTCAGCGGCGTCGCACTGAGCCGAAGCATCCGCGCACGCGCCGTCGTCTGGGCGGCCGCCGTGGGCGCTGCCGCCTGGGGGGTCGCCGGTCTGACGGTGCTGCCGCGCCCCGACGTCGCCGGCGCGGTCGGCGTGCCGCTCCTGCTCGTCTTCCTCTGGCGCTCCCGCTCGCGCGCCACGTACGCCGGCGTCTTCCTCGTTGTGGCAGCGCTCGAGCTGTACGGGACATCGATCGGGACCTGGCGCTGGGCCGCCGCGCTACCCGGCCTCGGGATCCCCGACGGGAACCCGCCGAGCGGCGTCGCGAGCGGCTACGTCTGGTTCGACGTGATGGCGTTGCTCATTGCGCCGTGGCTCGTCTACGCAGCGGGCGGGACGCTGAACCCGAAGCGCTGGATTCGATCGTCCGGGCACTTGCTGAGCTCGATCCGCCGTAGAGAGCCGATCGGGACGATGAGCGCGTCCGGGGCGTCGTCTCGGGCGTCCGTGACGTAGAGCGTCACCATGCCGAACCCGGGCTCGGGCTCGATCCGCTCGAGCACGAACCGGGACCGGTCCGCGAGCTCGACCTCGACGAGCGGCTTCTCCACACCGTTCGCCTCGGCAAACGACGCGATCGCCTTGTGCAGGCGTTCGACGAACGCCTCGTGCGGCAGCTCGGTGACGGGCGTCCAGAGATCGGGCACGGAGCTGACACCGTACCCTTCTGCTCATGCACATAATCTGGAGAGGCCGCCTCACCGGCGCCGCCGCGAGGTACGGGGAGCTCGCGCCCACCGCGACGACGTGCTGCAACGCCTGCCGCACCTGTGTCCAGACGAACCTCCTGACTGCCGCGCTGGCAGGAATCGCGGCGGCCGGCGCGTTCGTCGCGCGTCGCATCCCTCCTCTGGCGGGACGCGCCTAGAACAGGCGCGCGTCGGCCTCGCGCTCGGACGCAACGCCGAGGTGGGCGCGGCCGAGCGCGGTGATCGTCCGGCCGCGCGGCGTCCGCTGGATGAAGCCGAGCTGCAGGAGATACGGCTCGTAGACGTACTCGATCGTGTCCGGCTCCTCGCCGAGCGCCGCGGCGAGCGTGTTCAGCCCGACGGGACCGCCGGCGTACTTCTCCGCGATCGACCGCAACAGCTCGCGGTCGAGCCGTTCGAGCCCGGCCTCGTCGACCTCGAGCAGCTCGAGCGCCTCGCGCGCGATGGCGGTCGTGATCGCGCCCTGGTGCCGCACCTCGGCGACGTCCCTGACCCGCCGGAGGATCCGGTTGCCGACCCGTGGGGTGCCGCGGGCGCGGCCGGCGATCTCGTCTGCGGCGTCGTCGGCGATCTCGACGCCGAGGATCCCGGCGGAGCGCCGGACGATCGCGGCGAGCTCGCCGTCCTCGTAGTAGTCGAGCCGAAACGTGATGCCGAAGCGGTCGCGGAGCGGTGACGTGAGCAGACCCGTGCGCGTGGTCGCGCCGACGAGCGTGAACGGCGGCAGGTCGAGGGTGAGTGTCCGGGCCGCAGTCCCCTGCCCCATGACGATGTCGAGCCGGAAGTCCTCGAGCGCCGGGTAGAGGATCTCCTCCGCGGCGCGGCTGAGGCGGTGGATCTCGTCGACGAAGACGACGTCGCGCACCTCGACGGCGGTGAGGATCGCGGCGACGTCTTTCCGCTCCAGCGCGGGGCCGGCCACCGAGCGGATGCCGACGCCGAGCTCCTCGCGGATGATGTGCGCGAGGCTCGTCTTGCCGAGCCCCGGCGGCCCGACGAGGAGGACGTGGTCGAGCGCCTCACCCCTCCCCTTCGCGGCCTCGAGCGCGATTGCGAGCTGCTCCTTGACGCGAGCCTGGCCGACGAACTCGTCGAGCCGGCGCGGGCGGAGGCTCTGCTCGACCTCCTCCTCGTCGTCGCGGAGGGCCGGCGTCATGAACTGCGCGGTCGAACTCATGCGGCCTTCTTCAACGCGAGCCTGACGCGTTCCTCCGGCGGCAGGTCGGCGTCGACCTCGGCGAGCGCGCGCTCAGCGTCGAGCAGCGACCAGCCGAGCTCGACGAGCGCGTCGCGCGCGACGACATGGTGCTCGCCGGAGCCGTCCGGCGCGGGCGCGAGCTCTGGATCGCCGAGCTTCTCCTTCAGCTCGAGCACGATCCGCTCCGCGGTCTTCTTCCCGATGCCGGGAATCGCCTGGAACCGTGCCGAGTCACCCCGCACGATCGCGCGGCGCAGGTCGGCAGCCGGGGAGCCGGAGACGATCGCGAGCGCCACCTTGGGCCCGACGCCGCCCACGGCGAGGAGCTGCACGAAGAGCTCGCGCTCGCTGCGGTCGGCGAAGCCGTAGAGCTGGAGGACGTCCTCGCGCAC
>JAICLM010000205.1 GCA_025927435.1 Thermoleophilia bacterium
AGCCGTGTCCGGCAGCTCCGCGCTGGAACGGCTGGAAGAGCGCCTCCCGCTGCTCGTCGGGCAACCCGGCGCCCGAGTCGATGACGTGGATCCGGAGCTCGGTGGCGCCGGGCTTGGCCCGCAGCAGCACCTGCGAGCCGGTCGGCGAGTAACGGAGCGCGTTCTCGAGCAGGTTGGCGACGACGCGCTCGATCTGGGCGGCGTCGACCTCGACCGGCGGCGTCTCCGATCCGATGTCGAGCCGTACTCGGCCCGCCTCGGTGCCGAGCCCGGCGAGCGCCTGCCCGACGAGCTCGTCCACGTGCCACAGCTCTCGATGCGGTTCGGCAGCGCCGGCCTCGAGCCGCGAGAGGTCGAGCAGCTGCTCGACCACCCGATCGAGGCGCGTCGCCTCGGCGCGGATCGTCTCGGCGAGACCGAGCCTGTCCTCCGGCTCGAGCGTCAGCCCCGGACTCGCGAGTGCGTCGGCCGAAGCGAGGATGGCCGTGAGCGGCGAGCGAAGGTCGTGGGAGACCGCCCGCAGGAGCGCCGTCTTGAGCGCATCGCTCCGTCGCAGCGCCTCCGCCTCGAGCGCCTCGCCCGCCAGCCGCTCACGCTCCTCGTTCAGCTTGCGCAATGCAGCGAGCGCCTCTTCCGCCTCCTCGGCGCGACCCCGGGAGCGATTCGCGAGCTCGCTGACCACCAGCGCGGTGACGAGGAAGACGAGGAGCGCGAACCAGTTCTTGGTGTCCTCGATGGTGAACGTGTAGAGCGGCTCGACGAAGAAGAAGTTGAATGCGAGCATGCTCCCGAGCGCCATGCCGACGGCGTAGACGATCCCCCAGGCGACCGCGACCGGGATGATCGCGAGCAGGTAGAGCACCGCCAGGCTGAGCACGGGCACATGGCCCTTCAGCAGTTCGATGATGCCCGTGACGAGCGCTAGGGCACCGGCGGAGGCCGCGACCCGGGTGAACGTTTTCACCCGGGCAACGGTACTCCTAGGCGCTAGCCGTGAATCGAGATGATGATCGGGATGATCAGGATCGCGACAATGTTCGTGATCTTGATCATCGGGTTGATCGCCGGCCCCGCCGTGTCCTTGTAAGGGTCGCCGACCGTGTCCCCGGTGACCGCGGCCGCGTGCGCCTCCGAGCCCTTGCCGCCGTACTCACCGTCCTCGATCAGCTTCTTCGCGTTGTCCCACGCGCCGCCGCCCGACGTCATCGCGATCGCGAGGAACAGGCCCGTCACGATCGTCCCGATCAGCAGGCCGCCAAGCATCTTCGCGTTGATCAGGCCCACCACGATCGGGAAGGCGATCGGCACGATCGCGGGCACGATCATGGAGCGGATCGCCGAGCCGGTGACGATGTCGATCGCCGGGCCGTACTGCGGCCGCTCGGTGCCGTCCATGATCCCCGGGTGCTCGCGGAACTGGCGGCGCACCTCGTCCACGACCTCGCCGCCGACGCGGCCGACCGCCTGCATCGCGAGCGATGCGAAGAGGAACGGCATGAGGCCGCCGATGAAGAGACCGGCGATCACCCACGGGTCGCTGAGTGTGAAGATCGTGCGGAGACCCTGCTGGTCGAGGCCTGTCGTGTACGAGTCGAAGAGGACCAGGGCGGCCAGCGCGGCGGAGCCGATCGCGTAGCCCTTCGTCACGGCCTTCGTCGTGTTGCCGACCGCGTCGAGGGGATCGGTGATCGCGCGCACCTCCGGCGGGAGGTCCGCCATCTCGGCGATGCCGCCCGCGTTGTCGGTGACCGGGCCGTACGCGTCGAGAGCGACAATGAGCCCGGTCATCGAGAGCTGCGCCATGACTGCGACACCGATGCCGAAGAGACCGGCGAAGTGATTCGCAAGCAGGATCCCGATCGCGATGACGATCACCGGGAGGGCGGTGGCCTGCATGCCGACGGCAAGACCCTCGATGATGTTCGTCGCGTGGCCGGTCTGCGAGGCGCGCGAGATCGACCTGACCGGATTCCAGCGCGTACCGGTGTAGAACTCTGTGATCCCCACGAGCAGCGCCGTGATCACGAGGCCGATGAGCGCAGAGCCGTAGAGGTCGCCGAAGGAGAATGGCCCGCCGTCGAACGCCGAGATGACCGGAATGAAGCCGAGCGCCGAGAGAACCGTCGCGACGAGCACTGCGACGTAGAGCGCATTCATCACGTTGCCGCCCTCGCGCACGCGCGCGAAGAGCGAGCCGATGATCGACGCGATGATCGAAATGCCGCCGATCGCAAGAGGCAGCAGATACAGCTCCGTGCCCGGGAAGCGAAGGATCGCGATCAGCATCACGGCGACCGCGGTGACCGCGTACGTTTCGAACAGGTCGGCCGCCATACCGGCGCAGTCGCCCACGTTGTCGCCGACGTTGTCCGCGATCACGGCGGGGTTGCGCGGGTCGTCCTCGGGGATGCCCGCCTCGATCTTGCCAACGAGGTCGGCGCCGACGTCCGCAGCCTTCGTGTAGATGCCCCCGCCGAGACGCGCAAAGACGGAGATGAGCGAGCCGCCGAATGCGAGACCGACGAGGTCGTCGATTGCCGAGCGCGGCGTGTGGTTCAGCCAGTCGGTCAGCACCCAGTAGTAGCCGGCGACGCCGAGCAGACCGAGGCCGACGACCAGGAGGCCGGTCACGGTGCCGGCACGGAAGGCGACGTTGAGCGCAGGCGAAAGCCCCTTCCGGGCGGCCTCCGCCGTCCGCACGTTCGAGCGCACGGCGACGTTCATGCCGATGAAGCCGGCCGCGGCGGAGAGGGCCGCGCCGATGAGGAAGCCGACAGCCGCACCCCAGCCGAGCTTGTCGTAGAAGCCGAGCAGCAGGAACGGCACGATCGCGACGATCGCGATCGTCGTGTACTGGCGGCGCAGGTAGGCGGCTGCGCCCTCCTGCACGGCACGCGCGATCTCCTGCATGCGCTCGGTGCCTGCCGGCTGCTGCAGCAGCCAGTAGGTCAGGCCGAGGCCGTAGACGACAGCCGCGCCCGCGCACAGCAGCGCGAACAGCACGGCGTGATCCATGAACCAACTCATCGGTAAGAGCTCCCTCCGGGCGTCACAAAGTAAGCGCCGAGATACCCCGGCGCGGCCTGGTTTTTACCACACAGCCCGGATTGGAGGTGTCACGAAGTGGGTGTGCGGAGGTGCCAGCGGACCTGTTCCTCGAAGATCTCGCGGCTCGAGGCGCCTTCCTCGTGACGCATGATCTGGCGCTCGGCGGCGTTCCGCTCGGGGACGGCGAGCCAATCCGCCGCGCCGAGCTCCTCGGCGACCGGCCGCACCCACTCCAGAAGCCGCTCGAGGCACGCGCGGGCCGGCACGGATTCCGCGCTCGCGAAGTCGATCAGCTCGCCCGACAGGCCGTAGCGGATCGCCCGCCAGAGATTCTCCTCGAGCAGGCGGTTCGGCAGGTCGGGCAGCGGCTCACCCTCGTCCAGCGCCCGCGCGATGCGCGCCGTCAGCGAGTAGCCGAGCGCCGCGAGCGAGCGCGACTCGCCGAGGTCGGGCTGCGCGTCGCAGATCCGGATCTCGACGGTCGGGAAGGCGAGATGCGGGCGCACGCTCCACCAGATCTGCGTGTGCTCGGTGATCGAGCGCGTCTCGTAGAGGAAGCGGACGTACCTCTCCCACTCGTCCCAGCCCGAGAACGCGTCCGGGATGCCGCAGCGCGGGAACATCCGGGTGAAGATCTGCGACCGCGCCGAGTGGAGGCCCGAAAAGACTCCCTCCACGAAGGGCGAGCTGGCGGAGAGCGCGAGCAGCTCGGGCAGGTAGTTGCGGAGCGCGGCACAGACGCGGATCGCGCGGTCGGGGCCGTTGATGCCGACGTGGACGTGCTGGCCGAACGAGTTGTTGCGCCAGACCACGTAGCGAAGGATCTCGTCGTTGAGGCGGTAATGCGGCGTGTCGATGATCCGCTGCTCCTGCCACGGGCTCCACGGATGCGTCCCCGTCGCGCCGAGCAAGACCCCGCGCGGCTCCGCCGTCGCGCGCAGCTGCTGGCGCCGCTGGCCGAGCAGGGCCGCAGCGTCGGCGAAGGAGGCGCAACGCCCGGTGCGGATCTCGATCTCCGACGCGATCAGCTCGCCGACGAGGTGCGGCTCGAGCTCCGTGCCCTGCGCCGCCTCCTGCAGCTCCTCGAAGCGATTGACGAGGCCGAGCGTCTCC
>JAICLM010000260.1 GCA_025927435.1 Thermoleophilia bacterium
CCCCTCGCGGCCGAGATGATGGGCATGCCGGTCAACCGCCTCAAGATCATGGCCTTCTCCTTCGGAGCGGCGATCGCAGGCCTCGCCGGAAGCGTGTTCGCCGCCGCCCAGACCGGCGCCTTCCCGCAGAACTTCGGCACCCAGGTCCTGATCCTGATCTACGCGGTCGTGATCCTCGGCGGCGCGGGCAGCCTCACCGGGATGCTCGCCGGCGCGGCGG
This sequence comes from Thermoleophilia bacterium, assembly GCA_025927435.1. Lineage (GTDB taxonomy): Bacteria > Actinomycetota > Thermoleophilia > Gaiellales > Gaiellaceae > Palsa-739. The sequence continues at coordinate 221 of JAICLM010000260.1, forward strand.
CCATCATCGTTTCCTTCCAGGTGCTCGACTCGACCTCGCCGCCGAACAACGCCCGCACCTTGTTCTACCTCGGTCTGCTCGTCGGGGTCGTGGTGCTGTTCAAGAAGTCACGGGTGCAGATGGCGGTCGCCGTCGCCTCCACTGTGGCGCTCGGCTTTGCGGTGCACGAGATCGCGGACGCGGTCTGGCCGCGGGGGACGAGCGGGCAGGTCACCGACGGCGGCTACCTGACCGAGGCGATCAAGCACTGGGTCCTCCTTCCGACCCACCCGAACCGGCTGGCGGTTTACGGCTACCTCGCCCTGATCGTTCTCCTGGTCACGATCGTGCAGCTCAAAGGCTGGTGGCGCGTGGCCGTGGTGCCCCCGACGCTCGTCCTGACCGCGTTCGTCTGGGAGAACCTCCTGATCCAGCAGCCGGCAGTCACCCGGTACGTGCTCTTCGGAGCGCTCCTGATCGCGCTGATGACGACGCGGCCACAGGGGCTCTTCGGGACGGCGAAGGTGGAGATCGCCTGATGGCGGCCCTCCTCGAACTGAAGAACGTCTCGAAAGCGTTCGGGGGCCTCCAGGTGATCTCGGGCCTCGACTTCCACGTCGACGAGCACGAGATCGTGAGCGTGATCGGGCCGAACGGCGCCGGCAAGACGACCCTGTTCAACCTCGTGACCGGCGTCTATCAGCCCGACGAGGGCGAGATCCTGTTCGACGGGCAGAGCCTGGTCGGGCTTCCACCCCACAAGATCACGCGCCGGGGCGTCGCGCGAACCTTCCAGACACTCCGTCTCTTTCTGAACATGACGGTCAAGGAGAACGTCATGGCTGCCGCCTATGGGCACACCCGTGCGGGTGTGCTGCGGTCGGTGCTGCGGACTCCCGGAATGCGGCGCGAGGAGCGGGAGATCCGCAAGCTCGCCGAGGAACGCCTCGGCTTCTTCGGCCAGCGGCTCATGGGCTACCGGTGGGACCAGCCGGCGTACTCGCTCTCGTATGCGAACCGTCGCCGGCTCGAGATCGCGCGCGCGATGGCGACGAACGCCCGCCTCCTCCTGCTCGACGAGCCGGCCGCCGGGATGAACCCGGTCGAGACACATGAGATCACCGAGCTGATCGGGCAGCTTCGCGACGAAGCGGACTACACGATTCTCGTGATCGAGCACGACATGCACGTGGTGGAGGGAATCTCCGACCGCGTCGTCGCGCTCGACCACGGCGTAAAGATCGCCGAGGGCACCTTCGACCAGGTCGCGACCGACCCACGCGTCGTCGAGGCGTACCTCGGCACGAGCGCGACGGCGAGGAAATGAGCGAGCCAGGCGGAAACGGGGCGGCGCCCGAGCCGCTCCTGCGGCTCGACTCCGTGGACACGTTCTACGGGCCGATCCACATCCTCCAGGGCGTGAACCTCCAGGTGGGTCCGGGCGAGCTCGTCTGCCTGCTCGGCGGCAACGCGTCGGGCAAGTCGACGACGCTGAAGACGGTGCTCGGGATCGTGCGGCCGCGGAACGGCAGCGTGAACTTCGCCGGCGAGGACGTGACGGCGCGGCCGACGAGCTACCGGATCGGCAAGGGGATCGCGATCGTGCCCGAGAACCGGCGGCTCTTCGCGCCGATGTCCGTGCGCGAGAACCTCGAGATGGGCGCGTACCTGCAGGGCGGCGGCACGAAGGAGGCGTTCGACCGCGTCTACGAGCTCTTCCCGCTGCTGCACGAGCGGCGCTCCCAGCTCGCCGGGACGCTCTCGGGCGGCGAGCAGCAGATGGTGGCCATGGGCCGCGCCCTGATGTCGCAGCCGAAGCTGCTGCTGATGGACGAGCCGTCGATGGGGCTCGCCCCGATCCTCGTCGAGCGGAACTTCGAGATCATCCAGCAGGTGCACCAGTCGGGGGTCGCGATCCTCGTCGTGGAGCAGAACGCGAACGTCTCGCTCGCGATCGCCGACCGCGGGTACGTGCTCTCCACCGGCCGGGTCGTGCTCGAGGGGCCCGCGGCGGAGCTCCGCGAGCACGAGGACCTGCGCAAGGCGTATCTCGGTCGCTGACCGGACGGGCCGCGGCTAGATTGACCGGGATGGACGAGGCGCTGCATCAGGCTGCGCGCTGGCGCGAGACCGGACGGCGGGTCGCTCTCGCCACGGTCGTCGCGACGCGCCGTTCGGCGCCGCGGCCGGTCGGGTCGAAGCTGGTCGTGAGTGACCAGGGCGAGCTCGCGGGCTCCGTCTCGGGCGGGTGCGTCGAGAGCGACGTCGTGCTCGCCGCGCAGGAGGTGCTCGGCGGCGGCGAGCCTCGGCTCGTCACCTACGGGATCACCGACGACATGGCCTTCGGCGTCGGCCTGCCGTGCGGGGGCGAGATCGACGTCTTCGTCGAGGAACTCGGGGACGGCGAGCGGCCCGACGTGACGCTGACGGTCGTCGCGGGCGAAGGCGTCGGCGAGCGGCTCCAGGACCCGGAGCTCGAGCAGGAGGCGCGCCGGCGTGCTCGGAGCCACGTGCTGGCGCTCGAGGATCGCACCGTATTTGCGGACGTCGCGGCTCCACCGACTCGCCTCTTCGTCTACGGCGCGGTCGACACCGCCGAGGCGCTCTGCCGCGCGGCCAAGCTGCTCGGCTGGCGGACCGTCGTCGCGGACGCGCGCGC
>JAICLM010000064.1 GCA_025927435.1 Thermoleophilia bacterium
GGACGATGCGGCGGAAGACGGCGGGCTGCCCGGCGCCGAGGGAGCGAGCGGCTTCCTCCATCTCGACGTCGAGCTCGATCAGCACCGGCTGCACGGTCCGGACGACGAAGGGGAGCGTGACGAAGCAGAGCGCGAGCACGATCGCGCCGCGGGTGAAGGCGACGTGCGCGCCTACCGGCGACTGCGGGCCGTAGAGCGCGAGCAACGTCAGCCCGGCCACGATCGTCGGGAGCGCAAAGGGCAGGTCGATGACCGCGTTCACCAGCGCCTTGCCTCGGAAGTCGTCGCGGACGAGGACCCAGGCCGTGACGGTGCCGAGGACGGCGTTGAGAAGCACGACGACGAACGCCGTCCCGAACGTGAGCTTCAGCGCGGCCACGGCTTCGGGGCTCGAGACGATCTGCCAGAACGCGTGCATCCCGCCCTGCTGCGACTCCCAGAGGAGCGCCGCGATCGGGAGGACCACGATCACGAGCAGGTACGTCGTGATGACGCCGACGGACAGGGCCGTGCTGGCCCGTCCGCCGGCGGCGCTCCTCTTTATCCGCGCCGCTGCCGGCGCCGCGACGGCGCTAATGGGTTGGGCCCCCGACGGCGCGCTCGATCCCGACCATCCGGCCCTTGACCGGGTCGAACCAGACGCGATTCACCTTCCGCCAGCCGCCGAAGAGCCTGTCCTGGATGGTGAAGGCCGGGCCGGTGGAGTACTTCTTGCGCCAGCTCTTGAGGTCGGGCCGCTTCAGGACCGACTTCACCACCGGGCGGTAGCCGTTGGCAGCGAAGATCCGCTGCTGCTTCGGGGCATGCGCGTACTTGATGAACGCCTTCGCGGCGCTCGGCGCGCTCTTCAGCGCCACCATCGGCAGCTCGATCAGCATCGTCGGCTTCGGCACGACGAGCTTCCCTCTCTCACCGGAGGCGAAGGCCGCATACGCCTCACTCTCGTACGTGATGAGCACGTCGCCCTGGCCGGAGAAGAACGTGTTCGCGGCGGTCGATCCGGACGGATCCTGCGCGACGACATGTTTGAACAGCTTCGTCACGAACCGAACCGCCTTGTGGTCGCTCTGGCCCGACTTCCGCGCCTGGCCGTAGGCGGCGAGGACGTTCCACTTCGCCGAGCCGGAGCTGAAGGGGTTGGGCGTCACGACCTTGACCCCCGGCTTGACGAGGTCCTTCCAGCCGTGGATGCGCTTCGGGTTGCCCGGCCGCACGACGAAGGCGACGACCGAGTCTGCCGCGATCCCTCCGTAGGGCGCCTTCGTCCAGGTCTTCGAGACGAGACCTGCGTCGGCGATCGTATCGATGTCGAGGCCGGTCGAGAGAAACGCCACGTCCGCCGGCTGGCCGGCCACGATCGCCCGCGCCTGCGAGCCGGACGGGCCGTACGACTGGGTGAAGGAGACGCCCTGTCCGGCGGGCTGGTGGGCGAAGCGGGAGACGAGCTTCTGCATCACGGGCTTCGGCGTGGAGTAGGCGACGAGCTTCACGGTCGTGTCGGCCTGGCGAGCCTGGGCGGCACTGCTCGCACAACCGAAGAGCACTGGGACGATCAGAACGGGGAGCAAGAATCGGCGCATCGCGCGTGTCCTTTCTCGGGATTGCCTACCGTCTTACTAGGTATTGGCGATGCTGATACTTACCATAAGCATCAGCTAAGACGCAAATCAGGTCTCGCGCTGTGCTGTGGCGATGTCTGCGAGCGTGGTCTGCTCGAGGACGCCGCGAATCTGCGTCCGCAGCTCGAGCCACACGTCGCGCAGCCCGGCGGCCGCGCCCTCGTACTCGAGCTCGTCCGGCCGCACGCCTCGCACGGTGGCGATCGGCCCCTCGAGCTCGCGGATGATCTCGGCGACCGAGATCTCCCCGGCGGGCCGCGCGAGCTGGTAGCCGCCCTCGGCACCGCGCTGGCTCGAGACGAGGCCGCCGCTGCGGAGCTGGGCGAGGATGCTCTCGAGAAACTTCGGCGGGATGCGCTGCGCCGAGGCGAGCTGTTCGGCCGTCGTCAGCCCGGGAGGCGCCGCGGCGAGCTCCGCCATCGCACGGAGCGCGTAGTCGACCTTCGCCGAGACCCGCATGGGCGCATTCTTCCGTTACGAGCGCGGGTGTGAACGGTCGTAGACGCGGCGCAAGTGGCGCGGGTCGATGTGGCTGTAGACCTGCGTGGTCGAGAGCGAGCTGTGGCCGAGCAGCTCCTGGATCGTGCGCAGGTCCGCTCCGCCGTCGAGGAGATGCGTTGCGAACGCGTGCCGGAGCCGGTGAGGGTGGGGGACGACCCGGCGCAGCGTGCTGGTGTCGAGGCGTCGCCCGCGCGCAGAGAGGAAGAAGGCGTCGTTCGCGCCCGTTGCGAGCGCGGGGCGGGCCGCGCGCAGGTAGCGCGCGAGCCAGAACGCGGCCTCCTCACCGAGCGGCATGACACGCTCCTTGCCGCCCTTGCCGCGGCGGACGTGTACGAGCTCCTGGTCGAAGTCGACGTCGCCGAGGTCGAGGCCGACCGCTTCGGCGCTCCGCAGGCCGGCGGAGTAGACGAGCTCCACCAGCGCGCGGTTGCGCAAGGCGATCGGGCCTTCACCCTCGAGCGCCTCGAGCGTCTGCTCGATCTCGGCGGCCGACGGAGCGTCGGGCAGGCGCCGCGCGCGCCGCGGGCCGAGGCGGGCGTCCGGGACGCGTTCGGGTCCGAGCGCATGCCGGAGGAAAGCACGCACCGCGGCCAGCTTGCGACTGATCGTGGCGGGGGCGAGCTTCCTGCCGCGCCTCGCTCCGCCGAGCCAGGAGACATAGTCGGCGAGGACGCGGACGTCGACGGCGTCGAGGCTCGTGCCGCGATCCTCGAGCCAGCCGCAGAACTCTCCGACGTCGTGGCCGTAGGCGCGGCGAGTCGCCTCGCTCAGTGCCGGCGAGGCGAGGAAGCGATCGGCGGCTGCACGAGCGTTCACCCAGGGACGGTTCGCCGGGCGTCGGGCCTTTCCCTTGCGCTAGCGTCAATTCCGTGATCGCGAAGCACGACGTGCTCGTCGTCGGCGCGGGTTGCGCTGGCATGCGCGCCGCGATCGAGGCCTACGACGCGGGCGCGGACGTCGCGATGATCTCGAAGCTCCATCCGACCCGCTCGCACTCCGGTGCGGCCGAGGGAGGCATCAATGCGGCGCTCGGCAACGCGGCCGAGGACAACGCCGAGATCCACGCGTACGACACCGTCAAGGGCTCCGACTACCTCGGCGACCAGGACGCGATCGAGGTCTTCGCGGAGGAGGCGCCGGGCGACATCGTCCAGCTCGAGAACTGGGGCGCGTTCTTCTCCCGGCGCGAGGACGGCAAGCTCGCACAGCGTCCGTTCGGCGCCGCCGGCTCGCCCCGCACCGTCTACGCCGCGGACATCACGGGACACGTCCTGATCCAGGTGTTGTGGGAGCAGGTCTGCAAACGCGACATCCCGGTCTACGAGGAGTTCTTCGCCTGGCAGCTCGTGGAGCACGAGGACCGCTGCCAGGGCGTGATCTGCTGGGACCTGCTGCACGGCGGGCTCAAGACCGTCGGCGGGAAGACGGTCGTGCTCGCGACCGGCGGTGCGGGCCGGCAGTACCGCGTGACGACGAATGCCTACGCGTGCACCGGCGACGGGATGGCGATGGCGCTCCATGCCGGGCTGCCACTCAAGGACATGGAGTTCATGCAGTTCCATCCGACGACGCTCTACCCGACCGGGATCCTGCTCACCGAGGGCTGCCGTGGCGAGGGCGCGTACCTCATCAACAAGGACGGCGAGCGCTTCATGAAGCACTACGCGCCGAACGCGCTCGAGCTCGCCTCGCGCGACGTCGTCTCGCGCTCGGAGCAAACGGAGATCGACGAGGGCCGCGGTATCGAGGGGAGCGTCCTCCTCGACATGCGCCATCTCGGGGCAGAGCGGATCATCGAGCGGCTGCCGGGCTCCCGGGAGCTCTCGATGGTCTACGCGGGCGTCGACCCGATCTACGACCCGGTGCCGGTGCGGCCGGGGGCGCACTACCACATGGGCGGCATCGAGACCGACAACGACGGCGCGACCGAGATGACCGGCCTGTACGCGGCCGGCGAGTGCGCGTGCGTCTCGATCCACGGCGCAAACCGGCTCGGCGGCAACTCGCTGATGGAGACGATCACCTTCGGCCGGCGCGCCGGACGCTCGGCCGCGGAGTGGGCGCTCTCCCACACGACCGTCGAGGTGCCGGAAGCGGCAGAGCGCGACGCCGACGCCAGGCTGAGGGAGCTGCTCGACCGCGAGGACGGCGAGCGACCGTGGAAGCTGCGCGACGAGCTCGGCACCTCGATGCTCGAGAACTTCGCCGTCTTCCGCCGCGAGGAGCAGATGGCGAAACAGATCGAGATCATCGAGGGGCTCCGCGAGCGCTATCCGAACGTCTACGTCGAGGACAAGGGCGAGGTCTTCAACAGTGACCTCACCCAGGCCATCGAGCTCGGGAACATGCTCGACACCGCCCTCTGCATGGTCACCGCGGGCCTCGTCCGCAAGGAGAGCCGCGGCGCCCATGCGCGGCCGCACGACTACCCGACCCGCGACGACGAGAACTTCCTCCACCACTCGATCACGCGCTGGAAGGACGGCGGAGTCGAGCTCTCGAAGTCCGAGGTCCGGTTCACGAAATGGGAGCCCCAGGAGAGGAAGTACTGATGAAGGTCGGCCTCAAGATCTGGCGCTACGACTCGGCGACGGGCGACCGCGCCCTGCGCGAGTACGAGATCGAGGCGCCCGAGGAGGCGACGCTCCTCGACTGCCTCGACATCGTCAAGGACCGCCACGACGGCTCGCTCGCGTACCGCAAGAGCTGCCGGATGATGATCTGCGGCTCGTGCGGCATGCGGATGGACGGCGCCGCGGTGCTCGCCTGCAAGACCCGGATGTACGACATCGCGCAGGAGGGCCGCGTCCCGGTCATCTCCGCGATGGGGAACCTGCCGATCGTCAAGGACCTCGTCGTGGACATGGATCCCTTCTGGTCGAAGTTCAAGGCGATGTGGCCATGGCTCGAGCCCGGCTACGACCGCCCCGACGACGGCCGCGAGTACCGGATCTCGCAGGAGCGGATGAACGTGATCCACAAGGAGGCGCTATGCATCAACTGCGGGTGCTGCGTCTCGGAGTGCAACGCGATGGAGTCGGACCCGGAGTTCCTCGGGCCGCAGGCGCTCGCGAAGGGGATGCGGTTCGTGGGCGACCCGCGGGACGGCGCGACCGTCGAGCGGCTCGAGCGCTACAACCGGGAGCACGGGATCTGGGACTGCACGCGCTGCTACTTCTGCAACGAGCGCTGCCCGAAGGGAGTCGATCCGCGCGACGCGATCGCGAAGCTCGGCGCCGAGTCGATCCGGCTCGGCATCGACCGCGACATGGGCGCGAAGCACGCGAAGTGGTTCGTCCGCTCCACCGAGACCACGGGCTGGCTGCGCGAGGAGGAGCTGATCCCGAAGACGCAGGGCTACGTGTCCGCCATCAAGCAGCTCAAGTTCGGTGCCAGCCTCGCGCGGCACGGCAAGGTGCGCCCGGTCCCCATCCCGCACGTCGCTCGGGACGTGAACGAGGCGCGCAACCTGCGGAAGGTCGTGCAGGAGCAGGACCGTGAGGGCGCACTCGGCATCGTGCAGGGCGAGCGCGCGCTGGCGCGGCTCGCGCACGGCGGTGGGGCTGAGTCGCTCGAGGAGATCTACGCGCGTCCGGGCGCGGCGCCCCGCCCCTTCCTTCCGGGCGACGCCGAAGGCGGCGCGGTCTCCCCGCCGGGCGCCGGCGGCTCTGCCGGCGGCGCTTCCAGCGCTGGTGAGGGCTCGGCGCAGGGGCAAGGGTCGCTGACCCAGGCGGACGTGACACCGGGCAAGGAACCGACGAGGAAGCGAGGCGGGGAGTGAGCACGACGGAACCGGCGATGAGGCGCGTCGCGTACTACAAGGGCTGCCTCGCGTCGCTCTCTGCGAAGGAGCTCGACAGCTCGACGAAGGCGCTCGCGCCGATGGTCGGTCTCGAGCTCGTCGAGCTCGAGTCGGTGACGTGTTGCGGCGCCGGCGACATCCACGAGGCCGAGCCCGACTACTACCTCCATCTCAATGCGCGGATCCTCGCCTACGCCGAGGCGACCGGCTGCGACATGCTCATGACGGTCTGCAACGTCTGCACGCTCAATTTGCGCCAGGCGAACTTCATGCTCCAGGGTGACGAGGAACTGCTCGCGCGGGTCAACGAGAACCTCGCGAGTGTCGGCGTCCCGGCCTACTCCGGCAAAGTGGACGTGCGGCACTTCCTCTGGGAGATCGCCGAGGGCGAGGGCTACGAGGCGCTGAAGCAGGTCGCCCACCGCGGGCTCAAGGGGCTGAAGGTCGCGCCGTTCTACGGCTGCCAGATCCTGCGGCCGTCCAAGATCATGGGCTTCGAGGACCCGGACCGGCCGTGGTCGCTCGAGCGGATCATCGAGGCCTGCGGCGGCGAGGCGGTCGACTACCCCGCGAAGGTCAAGTGCTGCGGCTTCCCGATCATCGCGGCGCGCGAGGAGACGGCGCTCGGCGAGCTCATCCAGCCCGTCGAGCAGGCGATCGAGGCCGGCGCCGACGTGATGGTCACGCCGTGCCCGCTCTGCCACCTCTCGCTCGACGCCTGGCAGCAGAAGCTCGAAGCCTCCACGGGGCGTGCCTTCAAGATGCCGGTGCTCCACCTGGCGCAGCTCGTCGGCGTGGCGGCGGGGCTCGAGGAAGCGGAGCTGAAGTTCAAGCGCCATATCGTCGACCCGCGGCCGGCGCTCGAGCGGCTCGAAGTCTGAGGCGCGGCGCCTTCGCCGGTGCGGGCCTCGCCGGTGCCGGCCTGGGTTGGGGGCTGCTCGAAGCCGGCTGGGTGCGCCTGCGGGAGCTCGAGCTCGAGCTGCCGGGGCTGCCGCCTGAGCTCGACGGCCTCCGGATCGTGCACCTCTCGGACTTCCACTTCGGCGTGCCGTCGCCGGGGATCGGCGCGTCCTGGCACGCGGCCGTCTGGGCACGCGAGCGGCAGCCGGACCTCGTCGCGATCAGCGGCGATCTCCTCACGCATCCCCGCGGGGAGCCGATGCTGAGGCGGCTCGTCGGGATCCTGCCGCGGCCGGCGTTCGCCGTGCTCGGCAACCACGACATCGCGCTCAGCCGCGACCCGCAGGCGCGCCGGTCCGACCTGCGGGAGCTCGAGCCCGCCACGCTGCTCCGCGACGACGGCCGGCTGCTGGAGCTCCGGGGCCGCAGGATCTGGATCGCCGGAGCCGATCCGCGGCTCATCGTGCGCAGCCGGGCCAGGGTCGATCCGAACTCTCTCGCGCGGGAGGCGGACTTCTCGATTCTCCTCTGCCACTATCCGCGCGTGCTCGACCGGCTCGAGCCGGGACGCTTCGACCTCGTTTTCGCCGGGCACATGCACGACGGCCAGATCGCGCTGCCGTTCCCGGGCGGGAAGCTCCGCTTCGCGCACCTGAGAGAGCGCTACAACGCAGGCGTCTACCGGAGCGCCGCCGCGACGATGCACGTCTCCGCCGGGCTCGGCACGACGTTCGTACCTCTCCGCTTCGCGGCACGGCCCGAGGCGACGGAGCTGGTTCTCAGAGCGGCGCTACGCTGAACCGCATGGCCGGTCAGGCGTCGATCTCGACAGAGATCCTCGCCCGTTACGCCGCGGACGCGGCGCGGGAAGTCGACGGAGTGCGAGGGTTCGCGGACAGTCCGCTGCCGCGGAAGCATGCGGTGCGCGTGTCGGGGGAGAACGGCGCCGTGCGCGTCGAGCTGCACCTCGTGACGGAGTGGGGAGCCTCGATCCCGGCGGTGGGACGGCTCGTGCAGGAACGCGTGCGGGAGTACCTCCGTCAGATGGCCGACGTCGAGCCGGCGGCCGTGGAGGTCGTCGTCGATGCGGTGGGGCCGGAGAGATGACCACGCGGATCTCCGGGCTCACTGGCGCCACGATCGAGACCGCGCCGAGCGTCTGTCACGACTGCATCTGGTGGCAGACGCGGAACGGCCGGAGCGCCGACAAGCGCAAGTGGATCCGCGACGCAGAGGACGAGTGGGGTGCGTGGGGGACGATCTACCACGACGACGACGGCCGGCTGCTCGGGTCGATGCAGTACGGGCCGGCTGAGCTCTTCCCGCGTGCGCGCGAGCTGCCCGCGGGCCCGCCGAGCGACGACGCCGTCCTCGTGACGTGCGCCTACCTCACCGACCCGTCTCGGCCGTGGGTGATGCAGTCGCTCTTCCTCACCGCGATCGGCGACGCGCGCGAGCGCGGAGCCCGCGCGCTCGAGGCGTTCGCCTACCGCTATCCCGAGGGCGAGACGAATTTCGAGCGCTTCCACGTCCACAAGACGATCTTTCCGGCGGACTTCCTCGCCGACTTCGGCTTCCTCCCGGTGCGCTCGAAGGGCCGGGTAGAGCTCGCGCGACTCGAGCTCGGCGGCCTGCAGCCGGTCGAGGAGGGGACGCGCGAGAAGGTTCTGGCGCGGGTGCAGGAGGCGTTCATGCCCGCACCCGCGCCTCAGCGTTTCTAGCTCGGCTAGCCGACGGCCGCCTTCAAGCGCGCCATGGGCACGAAGACGAGCGTGCTCGTGCCGAAGGCCTTGCGGGTCCCGTTGGCCGCGTAGGCCAGGCCGGCGTTGGAGATGCGGGCGAAGGCGACCCGGTTGCCGAGCGTCCCGACCGCGCGGGTCTTGCCGCTCGACAGGTTCGCGGCTCGGACCGACTTCCCGGTCGTGTAGATCGCGATGTTTCCCTGGACGTCGAGGTTGTGCAGGCCCGTGCCGTGGGTGGCGAGCGTCTTCTCGAGCGAGCCGCGGCGGACGTCGTACACCTGGAGCTGTCGAGTCTTGGTCACGACGACGAGGTTGTTGCCGCTGAGCGCAGCCTCCTGCGCAGTCGCGGGAGGCAGCGTCATCAGGACGTCACCAGAGTGTGAGTAGACCGCGACCGATTCGTCGGAATGCAGAACCGCCTCGCGGCCCGCGTCGGAAGAGACGGCCTGCACGGTGGGCGTTCCGGTGGCGATCGCCTTCAGCTTGGTGCCGTTGAGGACGTCGAGTCCGGCGGACGTGACGTTGCCCTGAGAGTCGGTCGTCCAGCGATCGAGCGCGATGACGTTCCCCGAGCCCACGAGCCCACCGAGCCAGGGGCCGGCGCAGCTCTCGCGCCCGAGACAGCCGTCGCCTCTGCGGAGGGCGGTGGCGATCTGCCGTTCCTTGGGGTGCGACACCGAGGAGGTCAAGAGGTAGTCCTGGCTTTCGAGGTTCCCGCCTTCGTTGATCAGCCACGCCACTCGCGACCCGGCGATCGCAAGCTGGAAGGCGCCCGCGCCGCTACCGGTGTCGTCGGCATGGGCCGTCTTCTTCCCGCTGACCTTGACCGTCCTGCCGGTGTGGACGTTCCAGACGAGTACCTTCGTAGTGTGCGGCTTCTTGGCGTAGCGCGAGTTGAGGTCGTACGCCACCCGGTTGCCGTCGATCGCGAGCGCCCCCACCGGCTGCTGGAGGTGCCTGACCTTCTTACCATGCGTTGCCGTCGTCCCCGCCGCGCTCGCCGCGAGGGCGAGACCCGACAGCATGCCGGCAATCAGAACGAGAAAAGCCTGGTGAAGCTTCTTCATCCGGTCACCTCCGAGTTGTCCGGCCGAATGTAGATCCGCCGCGTTAGCGAAAGATCAATTTTCGATGTATCTCGAGTTAGGCTCGATGCGCGGCCGCGCGGGCCGGCGCGAGCAGCAGCTCGACGATCTGGATCGCGTTGAGAGCGGCGCCCTTCACGAGGTTGTCGCAGGCGAGGAAGAGGACGAGGCCGTGGCCGCTCGCTGCTGCTCGGTCGGGGCGGATGCGCCCCACGAGCACGTCCTGCGTCTGCGCGGCCGCGCGTGGGCTCGGGGTCTCGACGAGGCGCACGCCGGGCGCGGAGGCGAGCACCGACTCCGCGTGCTCGGGCGGAAGGGGCCTCTCGGTCTCGACCCAGACCGACTGCGCATGCCCGACGAGGATCGGCACGCGCA